>QHTS01000379.1 GCA_003220905.1 Gemmatimonadota bacterium
CTCAGTCTGTCCAACAGCTACAGCGCGTCGGGCACACTGGGTGGTGGGAACATCCAGTTGCACCTCAGTTGCCAGTAGAGCTGGTCGCAGTACGTGGGCGGGCGATCCCCTGACGGGGTCGTCCGCCCCAGCGCGTGACGGCTCTCACACCTTAACATCGCCCACGAGTTGGCGTCTGTACCGCTCGGAGTGCGGATTCGACGTTCCAGACTTCGACAGGAGACGCGCATCCATGCGGCAGACCGTCCAGTTTACCCTGGCCGCCGCCCTGATCGGGCTTGCGGCCGCCGCCTGCGGCGAGGGCACGGCGCCCACGTCCGGGCAGGCTGAAGTGCTCGCCGCCGAGGCCGACCAGCTCGGCGCCATGGTGGACAGCGATTTCGGCGCCGCGGGCGCGGCGGCGACGGCCGCACCCACATCCAGCGGCTCCGGCGTCCTCGCGGCCCCGGCCGGCACCACCGGCGATACGGCTCCGACGTTCTGGGGTCGTCTGCGCGTCGTGCCCGGCGGCCCGCGGCCCGTCTATCATCGTGACGTGACGATTCAGGGCGACACGGCTCGGGTGGAGCACGACGTCACGTTCCAGGGCCTGGTCCTGGTGGATACGAGCGCCGACGGGCTCTTCAACCCGACCGCCAAGCCACTGGCCGACCGCATGACGCAGCGCGCCGTGCTGGTGCGCGACGGCTCGGAGCGCCGCGGATGGCGGGCCGTACAGCTCTCGCCGCAGAATTGGACGGTGGTGGATGCGAGCCGGCAGACCGTCACGGTCACCGACGTGAAGATTTATCGCAACGACACGCTGCTCGTCGAGGTCACCGATGCGAGCGCGCTGTTCGACGTGGCCAACCGCATCCCCCGGTTCCATGTGGATGATACGGTGAAAGTGGTGGCGGCCGTGACGAACACGACGGGCTCGGGGCTCACGCCCGCGAGCTTCGTGTTCCTGCATGTGCGCCATGCCGACCCGCTGAGGACGACCTGGCGCCGGATACCCATGACCGACAACGGTGACGGCACCTACGAGCGCGCCTGGGTCGCGCGCCGCAGCGGTATCGATCGCTTTATCGTGGACGCGCTCGACTCGGCCACCCTGTTGCTCGGCACGGCGGACAACTACCGGACGAACGAAGTGGGGATTCCGTACCGGATCGAGTAGCCGGCTCTTGATTTTCGCGACGCGCTCCGGTATGAGTGTGCGACCCTCAACCGGGGAGCGCCGGTGTGACGAGACTCACAGTGCGTGTCGCGATCATCGTCGCGGGCCTGGTCGTGCCGGCGACGGTGGCACAGGGGCAGCGGCGCGTGCGGGGTGGGCGCGCCGTGATGGTCGACCGGCCCGCGGTGGGCCCACGGATCGGCTACGACTTCGACATCGAGCACGTCTTCATCGGCGGCCAGCTCAACCTGCCGGTAGGGCGGCGCTGGGGGCTCGTGCCGTCAGCGGAGTTCTACCCGGGCGAAACCGGCTCCCCGTTCCGGCTGAATGCCGACCTGAAGTACCATCCCCCGACCGTGTACGGCTTGTTCTATTTCGGCGCGGGGTTCGCGTACCTGCACGCCACCGGCGCGAGCGACGCGGGCGTGAACCTGTTCGCGGGCTGGGAGGGTCGGCGGGCGCGGCCGTTCAAGCCGTTCCTCGAAGCGAAGTTCGTGTTTGCCGACAGGACGTCGTTCAACGTCCTGGCGGGGCTGAATTTCCCCCTCTAGCTAGAACTCGAACCGCTCCATCCGCCGGAGTCCGATCCGGAGCGGGACCGCGGTGGCCGCCGCGCACAGCGCGGCGGCCACGGCGAACCACCCGATCATCCACGCGTCCACCACCACCGGCTGCCCCAGGAAGACGGATCGGACGTATTGGTACACGGCCTGCCACAACACGAAGATCACGGCGCCGAGCAGCGCGACCGTCGCCATCATGAAGACGAGCCCCCCGAATGACGTGGGGATTTGGGCGGCGTTCTCGGTCTCGAACTGCGGGTACAGGGCGCCGAAGCCGAGCGCCAGCGCGGCGATCGCGAACGTGAGCCCGCAGATCGTCACCAGGCCCACCACCATCATGAACGGGCGCACCTGGAGCAACACGTTCGTGAGGCCGGTGAGCAGCAGCGCGAGGCCGAGGAGTGGGATCGTTCCCACCCAGTACTTGGACCAGAGGAGCGCCCTCAGGTCGAGCGGGCTCGAGCGCAGGAGCCACATGTGCCGGCCCTCGAGGGACACGGCGGGAAAGATGAATCGCGCGGCGATGGCCGCCAACACGAAGCCCGCGAGCCCGAGGTTGAGAAACGATACCAGGGTGACGTAGAAGAATCCCACCTGCTCCCCCCGGTGCAGCGGCAGCATCTTGATGTTGAACAGGTACACCACCACGAGCACCGTCAACAGGATGAGCTGGCTCCACTGCGTCGTGTCGCGGAAAAAGAGCTTGATGTCCTTCAGGACGAACTCTCGCTTTGCCACCGGGAGAAACGCGAGCAGCGTGCCCACCGTCCACCGCCACAGCCCGCCTCGCACGAACCGCTCCGCCCCCTCCTGCGCTTTCGTGAACCCCGTGGCATACAGCTGCCGGTGCAGCAGCGCGCCCAGCGTGACCGCCCCGGCGGCCGTGGTCCAGAGCAAGACCAGCGGCAGGGGGTCGATGGCGCCCTGCAGGAAGCCCATGGTCGCCTTCGTCGCCCACTCACTCGGCAGGAAGGGAGAGGTCGGTGTGCGAAGCACCGCGATGAAGTCGAGCAGGTTGCGGAACCCTTCCGGGGAGACGAGCCGCTCCGGTCGGATCAGCCGAAACAGCAGGATCACCACGCCCGCCGCACCGAGCGCGACGATCGAGAGCAGATCGCGGGTGCGGCGCGCCGGGAAGATGTTCACCAGCACGAGC
>QHTS01000097.1 GCA_003220905.1 Gemmatimonadota bacterium
ACCACCATGAGGCGCTGGAGCGCGGACGATAGGGCGTTCTCCGCCTGGCTGATCTGCTTGATGCCTTCGGGCCCCGCCGCGTTGACTTTCACCGCCTGGTTGCGGGCCTGGATCACGGCTTCGAGCGTCGATCGCTCGAACTCCATCGCGCCCTTGACGGCGTTCACCAGGTTGGGGATGAGATCGTGGCGCCGTTTGAGTTGGACGTCGATCTGCTTGAACGCGTTCAGCGTCTGGTTCTTGAGGGAGATGAGCCCGTTATACGCGCCGATCAGCCACCCCACCACGACCACAAGGACGATCAGCAATACGAGCGAGCCACCCATGTTAGCTCCAGGACGAAGTGAGTTTACGCTTCCCCTTCCCCCATCCGCCTCCCCCTGTCGCTACGCGTTTGCCGACGGGAGGAGTTTCGCGAGCGCCTGCCGCACGGCCTCCGCGACCGCCGCGTCGTCGGGCCCGAGCCGCGCGAGGGGGTGGGCCGTCTCGACGTGCAGCTCTACGCCCCGGCCCACCGGGATCCGGTGCCACGAGCTCGGGCTCTCGGGGTCCCGCTCGGCGTCCCGCGCCAGCCACGCCGTCAGCGCCCGTCCCGACTTGCCACGCGGCGGCGTGCCCTTGCTCTTGAGCGCTAGCCGGTCCGGCACGGGCAACGACGCGCCCAGGGCCTGCGCCGCGCGGCGTTCCAGCACGTCACCGGTCTGGTCACGCATCTCCTTGATGATGGCCGCCAGCGTCGTCCCCTCCATCTGCCGCAGCTTGATCCACAGGAGCTGAAGGAAATGCCGGTAGGAATACGTGGCGGCGGTACCGCGTCCTTCGGGCGGGCTCACGAGACCCTTGGTGACGTAGAACCGGATCGTGCGCTCGGTCGGCTGCGCCCGTGCGGCCGCGTTGATCGGTGTGATCGCGGAGGCATCGAGCACGGCTCCCACGAGCGCGGCGAGATCGCGCAGGTTCCACGGGGCGAGGTTGCGATACTCCCGCAGGTTGTGCAGCGGCTCCGCGTGCGGCGCTCCCGTCACGCCTCGGCTCCTCCCCGCGCGCGCTCCTCACCGATCCGAAACACCCCCGTCAGCCAGTCGGTCACTTCGCGCAGATTGAAGGGCTTGCGGATCACAACGCACTGGTGCCGCTCGAGCCAGGTGCGCACCTCGTCCGCCTCGGCGTCCCCCGTCATGATCGCGATGCGGCCCTCGTATACGGGCCAGCGGTGCACGATGGCGAGATAAAGCGCGAGCCCCGACATCGTCGGCAGGTGGATGTCGAGCAACAGCGCGTCGGGCTGCTCGGCCGCGAGCAGCTCGTACGCCGTCTCGGCGCTGCCCGCGCCGATCACGCGAAGGCCGTGGCGTGAGAGCGAGCGCTCCAGCACCCGGCGCAGCGGCGCCTCGTCGTCGACGAGGAGGATGGTGCGCGAGGTGGCGCTCATGAGGCGGAGGCCCGGGCCTCGAGCGGCGTGAGAAACCGCTGGACCACGCGCGCCAACGCCTCGCTCGAGCCGAGGGACAGGCGCATTTCTCCGGCCGTCAGCCCGAGGTACGCGCGCGCGTGCAATTGCAGCGTCTTGGTCTGCGCGTAGCCCAGCCGCTTCGCCACATCCTCGATCGTGAAGCCGGGATCCTGCAGCAGGCGATGGGCGTACAGCACCCGGGCCGCAGAGAGGAAGTGCCGGGGCGACGGCAGTCCGACCCGCGTGAACCACCGCTCGCAGGTGCGCCGGTCCACGCGCGCGCGCACCGCGACCTGGCCCACCGTCTGGACTTCGCCGGGTGAGCGCAGCGCCTCTTCGAGCACCCAGCGCAGCTCGCTCGGCAGCGGCGCGAGCGCGTCGGCCAGCTGGTCCAGGAGCTGCCGCGACGAGGAGCGCGCTTCCTCCTGGCCGAGCACCTCCCGCAACCGGCTCGGGTGATCGTCGTAATTGGCGAACACCGCGTGTTGGATGCCCCGCTGGCCCAGCGCCAGCAGCACTCCGGCGGTGCGGGGCGTGAGGGTGGTGTACAACATCAGGGGGAGCGAGGGGAACAACACCCGCAGCCGCTCGATCTCCTGCGACCGCGCGTGGCCGGACAAGAGCGGGTCCACGACCGCCAGCTCGACGGGCCGACCGCGGATCCCGGTCAGCACATCGTCCCAAGTTGAAACCTGCGCGACAGTGAACCGAGAGCCCGCGGCCCGGCGGAGTTTGTGGAACTGGACGTCGGGGACGGCGGCTAAGACGAGCATGAATCCCCCAGAACCCATAAATGTCGCAAAATCGCCCTACGATGCCGCAAACGCGCCCTAAAACCCGGACGCCTCCGCTGGCACCTTGTAGTTGTCCTGTTGCGTCGACTCCACACCATGGTTTGCGGAGGTCACATGTCCCGTATTCGCGCCCTATTCGCCCTGCTCGTCGTCGCGTTCGCTCTCTCCACCGTCGCCTGTGCCGACACCACCGGTCCCAGCCACGGGTGTGATGTACAGGGCAGCAACACCTGCAAGTAGTGCGACGCCTGCAGCGGTGCTAACGACCGAGCTGCGCGAGGGACTCCGACACCTCGCGCAGCTTGGCTGTTTCGACCACGGGCGCCGTTGCCAACTTCGCTTCCATCGCCACGGCCTGCCGGCAGGCCGGTAATCCCGCCAGGATCCGCTCGACCCGGAACTCGAACTCGTGCAGTCCCGCGGCGCCCGCGATCTCGAGCGCCTCGTTCATCAGGACCTCGGCGCGGCGATACCGGCCGAACCGCGCCTGGCCGATCCCTTGCTTCAGGTAGAAATCGGCCCGGATGCTGGGCGGCATGTCGGAGAGACGGTCTTCGCAGCGCTCCCGCCAGCGAGCGAACCCCACGTGATCACGTCGATACGAGGCGCAGTGCATCAACTCTATTACCGCATCGGTGACGCTCTCTCGCGTGCGGCCCTGGCGGAACACCTCCAACAACGCCCGCTCAGCCCCGACAGCGTCTCCGAGACCGAGCAGCATGATCCCGACGTCGTTGAGCGCGCGCAGCCGTGAGTCTTCATCCTGGTACAGCTCGACTGCGTGCCACGCGCGCGGAATCGCCTCGGCAGAATGTCCCATGCGATAGAGGACCGCGGCGATATCATGCTCCGCCCGCGCTTCGATGTCCGGCTCACCCGCCGCGCGAGCGTCGGCGAGGATCCCGTCGAGCCGGCGCTCGGCGTCCGCGAGGTTGCCGCGGCCGAGCATCGTGTTCGCCCGACCGATCCGGCTGAGCAGGGTCGAATAGCGGTCGCCAGCGAGCCTCGCCAGCTCCCCGGCTTCGGTGTAGGCGGCGTCCGCCTCGTCGAACCGGTTCAGCTTGCGGTACACGCGCGCGAAGCGCAGCTGCGACGCCACTGCGTCGGTCGATGACAGCCGGTTCCCCACCACCACCAGCAGCGTCGTGAGCACGTCGAGCGCTTCCTCGAGCCGCAGCTCGGCCTCGAGGAAGTGTGCGTAGGCGAACAGCGCCGGCGCGATGAGCTGGATGTCCCCGAGGCGGTAGGAGTCCGACGCACTCTCGGCGATCCCGTGCACGTGCGCGCCTTCGGTGGCCGCCGCGTGGAGCTCGCGGCAGAACCGATCGGTCGCCACCCATTGGTAATGGAACGCATCCTGCGAAACCGGAGCCCGGTCCGGCGCGAGCAGGTCCACCAGCCGCAGCGCGAGAAACGCGCCTTGTCCCAGGCGCGCTTCCAACGTCGTGGCCGATTCCGGACCCGACACCCGCTGCAGGAAGATGGCGTGTGGCAGCGACTCGAACTTGAGACGGGAAACCGGCATTCCGAATGTCTCCGAGTGTGAGGCTAGCGAGCTGGCGCTTCCACACTAGGGCAGGGGCTATGCCTCATCACAACGCGCGGCCGGCTCAGAACATAGCGTTTTCGAGCTCCTTCCGTTAGGCCGCAGTTTTCGCGTTTTCTCGCTTTTCGCCGCATCGTTCCGATGCCGGTCGCGCAGCCGCTCCTCCCCCTATTCCGGCCCATGCGCCGGGGCCTTACCCTCGCCGAACTCCTGGTCGTGCTGGCGATTCTAGCCATGGTGACGGCCGTCACACTGCCTCGCCTGGCGGGCTTCCGAGACTGGATCGCGGTCGATACTGCAGCCCAGGAGGTGATCACCGCGATTGCCGTCGCCCGCAGTGCTGCGGTCATGCAAGGCACTCGCAGCCGGGCGGTAATCGCTGCCGACTCGTTGCGGATAGACCGCTGGCGGGGGGACTCGTGGGGCGACCTCCATCGCTGGCCCGGTCCGGATCGGCACGGCGTGGCACTCGACGTGTCGAACCCGGTGGTCGTCTTCGACCCGATCGGTCTGGCGTGGGGACTGTCCAATACGACGGTCGTGTTGCGACGCGGAACGCGCGTCGCGACCATCACCGTGTCCCGCCTCGGGAGAGTCAAGCGGTGGTAGCCGGCGCATGCAACCATTCCCGGGGGAT
Organism: Gemmatimonadota bacterium; assembly: GCA_003220905.1. GTDB lineage: Bacteria > Gemmatimonadota > Gemmatimonadetes > Gemmatimonadales > GWC2-71-9 > AG41. Next base: position 4,431 of record QHTS01000097.1, read on the forward strand.
GGGCATCCAAACGAGGTGGAGCCCGCAGCCGG
>QHTS01000098.1 GCA_003220905.1 Gemmatimonadota bacterium
CCAGGTCGGCGGCGTTCTCCTTGGGCAGCACGATGGTGCTGATACCCGCCCGCACCGCGCCCAGCACCTTTTCCTTCACGCCGCCGATCGGCAAGACCCGGCCCCGCAGGGTGACCTCACCGGTCATGGCGAGGTCGTGGCGCACCGACCGCCGGGACAGCGCCGACACGAGCGCCGTCGCCATCGTCACGCCCGCCGACGGGCCGTCTTTCGGTATGGCGCCCGCGGGGACGTGGATGTGGACGTCGGTGCCGGCGAACGCCTCCTCCCGGATACCGAGCTGATCGGCGTGGGACTTGGCGTACGTGAGCGCCGCCCGGGCCGACTCCTTCATGACGTCGCCCAGCTGACCGGTGAGCACGAGCTCGCCCTTGCCACGCATCACGCTCGCCTCGACGAACATGATGTCGCCGCCGACCGGCGTGTAGTACATCCCCGTGGCCACGCCGACCTGGTCCTCGCCCGCCTTGTGCTCCGGATGGACTTTCGGACGCCCGATCAGGTCGTCCACATCCCTGGCGTCGACCGCGACGCGCTCGACCTCACCGGAGGCGATCTGGCGCGCGACCTTGCGGCCGAGCTTCCCGATCTCGCGCTCCAACTGGCGGACGCCGGCCTCACGCGTGTAGCTCGTGATGATCTCGCTCAGTGCGGCGTCCGTGACCGTGAGCTGCTCCGGTGTCAGACCGTTCTCGCGCAGCTGCCGCGGAACCAGATAGCGCTTCGCGATCTCGAGCTTTTCACGCTCGGTGTAGCCCGCGAAAGTCACGGTCTCCAGGCGGTCGAGCAGCGGGCCCGGGATGCCTTGCGGGAAGTTCGCGGTCGCGACGAACAGCACTTCCGACAGGTCGAAGGGCACGCCGAGGTAGTGATCCGTGAAGGAATCGTTCTGCGCCGGATCGAGCACCTCGAGCAACGCCGCCGCCGGGTCTCCCTGGAACGAGACGCCCAACTTGTCGAGCTCGTCGAGGAGGAACACGGGGTTCTTAGCACCCGCCTGCTTCATGCCCTGGATGATGCGGCCGGGCATGGCGCCGACGTACGTGCGCCGGTGGCCCCGGATATCCGCCTCGTCGCGGGCGCCGCCGAGGGAAATGCGAACGTACGGTCGGCCCATGGCACGCGCGATCGACTTGGCGATCGAGGTCTTGCCGACGCCCGGGGGGCCCACGAACAACAAGATCTGGCCCCGCGCCTGCTTATCGTCTTCGTTGCCCTGCGCCACCGCTTCGGGCGAGCGCTGGCGCAACTGCCGCACGGCAAGGAACTCGAGGACCTGATCCTTCACGTCCTTCAGGCCGTAGTGGTCCTGCTCGAGGATCTCCGCCGCCCGCTTCAAGTCGAGCGAGTCCTCCACCCGCTTGTTCCACGGCAATTCCGCCATCGTCTCGAGGTAGGTGCGGATCACCTGGGCTTCCATCGAGTCGCGGCTCGCCCGCTCCAGCCGGTCGAGCTCGCGGTCGACTTCCTTGCGCGCGGCCTCGGGGAGCTCGAGCGCCTCGAACCGCTTGCGCAGGTCCTCCACCTCGGTCGCTTCGTTCTCTTCGCCGAGCTCCTTCCGAATCGCCTTCATCTGCTCCCGCAGGAACATCTCGCGCTGGCGCTCGCCCAGCTCTTCCTGGACCTGGGACTTGATGTGCTCCTGGGCGTCGAGCACGCCGATCTGCCGCTGGACGTGAATGAGGACACGACGCAGCCGCTCCTCCACGGACAGCGTCTCGAGCAGCCCCTGGCGCTCCGCCGGCTGGACCTCGAGGTACCCAGCTACCAGATCCGCGAGCCGGCCGGGGTCGGTGACTTCTTCGAGCACCTGCCGGACGACTTCATCGGGGAGCCCCGATTTTTGGCCCAGCTCCGCGGCCCGTTCCCGCGCCTCACGGTGCAGCCCGACGAACGCCGGATCCGCGGCGTTCAGGGGCGGCATATCGTCGACCTCGTGGACCACCGCCTCGAGGTAGCGGCCGTTATCGGTGTAATGCAGTGCGGTGCCCCGGCGCTCGCCGTGCAGCAGCAGCTGCACGCCGCCGAGGCCGCGCTGGATCTGGCTGATCTTGGCAATCGTCCCCGTCGTGTACAGCACGTCGGGGCTGACCGTATCGACGTTCTCGCGCTGCGCCACGGTAAAGATGAGACGCGACTCGCTCTTCAGCGCCGCCTCGATGGCGCGCAGTGTGGCGGGGCGTCCGGCGCCAACCGGCGTCGAGACGCCCGGGAACAGCACGACCTCCCGGAGCGGAAGCACAGGGAGCGTCAGTCGTTCAGACATGGGCATAAACTCTGGTCAGGGTAAGCATACGCATGGTTCGCACGGACCTAAGCATCGTCCGTGCCACGACTAGAACGCTTCGCCGAGCACGCGCGTTCCGCAAAGCTGCGGCCAATAAGGCAGACGCTGCCGAATAGCCACCGCACGGGCGCCAACCCGGCGGCCGCATCGTAAGTCAAAAGCCGCTTACAGGTTGCACGCTCGTCGCTCCGCGGCTAATCTATCCGCGCGCCCCTTCACGCGATGCTCGATGAACGATGCAGACAAGGCACTCGCCACCCGCCTGAGCCAAGCGCTCGGCAGCTCCTACACGCTCGAGGGAGAGATCGGCCGGGGCGGAATGGGCGTGGTGTTCAATGCCCGCGACGAGCGGCTGAAGCGCCAAGTCGCCGTCAAAGTGCTCCCGCCAGAGCTCGCGTTCCGGGAGGAGATCCGGCTGCGCTTCGTGCGCGAGGCCGAGACGGCGGCGCGGCTGTCGCACCCGCATATCGTGCCGATTCACTCCGTCGGCGAGGGCCCGGACGGGCTGGTGTATTTCGTCATGGCCTACGTGGACGGTGAGTCGCTCGGCGCGAAGCTCAAGCGGCGCGGCCGGCTGCCACCGGACGAGTCGCGCCGCATCATGCAGGAGACCGCCGACGCCCTGGGAGCCGCGCACGCGTTTGGGATCATCCACCGCGACGTGAAGCCCGACAACATCCTGCTCGAGGGGAGTCGCGGCCGCGTCGTCGTCACGGACTTCGGGATCGCGAAGGCGCTATCCTCGACGACGGGCGGCGCTACGCTCACCGCGACGGGCGTGGCGATCGGCACGCCGCACTACATGAGCCCGGAGCAAGCGGCGGGGGACCGCGAGATCGACGGGCGGTCCGACATCTACAGCCTGGGTGTGGTGGCCTACCAGATGCTCGCAGGGGAGCTGCCATTCCAGGCCCCCACGGTCCCCGGGATCCTGATGAAGCACATCACGGAGCGGGCGCCGCTGATCACCGACCGGCGACCGGAGGTACCCGAAGATCTCGCGGCCTGCGTGATGCGGTCGCTCGAGAAGGATCCCGAGGACCGCTGGCCCACGGCCGACGCGCTACGACGCGCGCTCGAGGCCCGGAGCGCGACCCTCTACAAGCCGCGCCGCTCGAGCGGCCCCTCCCCGTCCCGCGGGGTGCGAGCGCCACCGCCGCCCGCGCTGCCGCCGTTGCGGGGACGACCCGACCGGCTCGCGCAGCGCGCTCAGCGGGTCGACCGGATGCGCGACCGACCGACGCTCGCGCCCAGCGGGGAAGCCGAGATCGTCCACGACTTACGGAACCGCTTCGTGACCTGGGCGTCCGTGTGCGGAGCGTTCTTCCTGATCGATGTCGCAACGGGGAGCCACGCGCCGAGCTGGTCGCTGGTCGTCGCGGGGGTGTGGGCGGGCTGGAAGCTCCTGCCGCGCTATGTCCGCCTGTGGCACGCGGGCTATTCGTGGCGGGATGTCTTCGCCCGGCCTCCGGCGCCGGACGCGATCGAGGCACGTCTCGCGGCGGTGGGCAGCCGTCCGGTCGACCTGCCGCGCGCCACGACCGACGAGTTCGGCGGCCACGCCGAGCCGATCCAGCAGGCCCGCAGCGATCGCAAGGCCATCCTGCGGATCGTCGACCGTCTCCCCAAGTCGGAGCGGAAGATGCTGCCCGACGTGGTCGCGACAGCGGACGCGCTGCTGAATCGGGCGGAAGAGCTGGCCCGGACCCTGCACGCCATGAGCGGGACCGTGGACCGGGGCGCCCTGGCCCGCCTCGAGGAAAAGATCCAGGCGACCAAGCATCAGGGCGACCCCGGGCTGACACGACGGCCGCGCGAAGGGGGCAGCACGGAACGGGATCGTCAGGTGGGCCTGCTGGAGCGGCAGCGCCAGGCGCTCACGGATCTCCTGACCAGGCGTCAACTCGTCGCGGACCAGCTCGAGTCGTGCGTGCTGGCGATGCAGAACGTCCGGTTCGACCTGCTGCGCCTCCGCTCCGCCGGCGTGGCGGCGGCCCTCGATGATCTCACCCGCGCCACTCAGCAGGCACGGGCGCTGTCGCGCGACGTCGACCACGTAATCGCGGCGGCGGGTGAGGTCAAGAACGTGCTGGGCGAGCAAAGCGGCGCCTAGCGCGTCTCCCCGCGCCGGCAGCGCTCGATCCAGGCGGGTGCGTCCGCCCGCTCGATCCCGAAGTCGACCAGCAGCAGGAACTGCTCCGCCGCCACATCACAGCGAGCCACGCGCAGCGCCGCCACCGCGCGCAGCTCGTGAATCCGGTACCAGCCGCTCCGACCGGCGACCGCCGCCGCGAGCAGGCTGTCCGCTGTCGCCGCCGGGCCGTTGAGCACGATCCGCGTCAGCGCCTCCGACAACCACTCGCGCGGGTACGGATGGCGCAACGTCCCCCGTGCCGCGGCGAGCGCCGCGCGCGTCTCGGCTGCCGCCAAGGCCCAGCGCTGCGCTCGGGCGTCCAGCGCTGCCACCCCCGCGAGTATCTCGGCGGTGTCGGCCCCGGCGGTGAGCGCCCGACCGAGCAACGCCCGAGCGCGCACCTCCTGGCCGCGCCGGAGCGCCACGAGCCCGCTCAACAGCAAGGCCTCGCGGCTCTCCCCGCTCCGCAGCACGCGGGCCAGCGCCGAGTCCGCGAACGCCGTGTCGCCGAGGCCCAGCAGGATCGCTGCGGTGTAGGCGGTCCAGAACGGCTCATCCGGCTGCGCGCGGCGGACGGCGTCGAGATAGCGCAGGCCCGCGGGGTCGCCGCGGCGCACCGCGAGCGCCCGCGCGAACAGGAGCGGCGACGTGCCGTCCTCCGCTTGCGTCGCTGCCCGGATGTCCGCCAGGGAGTCGAACACGCCCTCGGTCCCGCGGCGGTCGATGAAGCGGCGTGCCGCGAGAAACTCGAGCCGCGGACGGTCGTCCCGGTGCACGATGGCCGGCCGCTCGAGCAGCCGGGCGACACCCGCTTCGCCGAACAGGAAATGTCCGAAGTAGTCCTCCGGCTGGTCCACGCCGAGGTACTCTCGGCCCAGCACCCCCAGCGCCCCGCGAGGCCCCACGAGGCGCGAGAGCCATGCACCATCGTAGCGAAGCGGTCGGGGCGACCCGAGCACCATCACGTCGCCGGGCGCCCCGAACCACAGCTGCACGTGAGGGAACACCGCTCGGACGTTCCGGACGATGCCTGCCACGACGGGGAGGGGGAGGTGATAGAGCTGCACCCACTGGCAGAAGACGCCATCGTCCGCGAGGCGGCTCCGGACCACGCGGAAGAACTCGGGCGTGTACAGCGTGGCGACGCCCGCGAGCCAGGGGTTGCTCGGCTCCGAGACCACGATGTCGTACCGCGTCGGGTCGATCTGCAGCGCGCTGCGCGCGTCGTCCACGATCACCGAGACGTTGGGGCGGGCGAGGGCGTTGTCGTTGACGTGCCGGAAGAAAGAATCCATCGCGAGCACGGCCGGCTCGATCTCCACCACCCGAACGCGCTGCATGCCCGGGACGTCCGCGAGGACCCGCGCGGTCACGCCGCTGCCGTAGCCGACCACAAACGCGGCGCGGGGCGCGGGGCGCGCCGCGACGGGCGCCAGCCCGGCGATGATCTGCGTATCCATGTCTCCGTAGTCGGACGCATCCGCCTTACCGTTCACCTTGAGCGCCCGGCCCGTGACGCCTTCCCACACCGAGATTGTGGCGTTCCAGCCTTCCGCGTAGGCGAGCTGGCGGGATCCCCGGTGCGCCAGGAACTCGGTCACGGCGTGCGCGTCCATGCGGCCGCGGGCGTAGATGCTGGGCCCCAGGTCGATGAGTCGCGTGCTCCAGCGCGGCGCGGCGAACGCGACCACGAGCGCCAGACTCGCAAGCGCGCCCGCGCCGAGGACCCGCACCCTCAGCCGCCGGTGCTCGACCGACCCTTCGGCGATCCCGCGCGCCGCCAGGCCCGCCAGAGCCAGGGCGGCGACGACGTTCACGAGCAGCCCCAGCCGAAGCGTGAGGTCCGTGCCGAGCGTCACCACCAGAACGAAACCGGTGAGCACTGCCCCGACGATGCTCCCCGCGGTGTTGACGCCGTACGCACGGCCCACCTCGCTGCCGCCCGCCGCGTGGCTGGGCGCTACGAGATCGGTGAGCAGCGGGAAGGTCATTCCCATCCCGATCGCCGGTATCAGCACGACGGCGCCGACGGCGAGGCCCATGGCGAGGAGGCGCTCGGCGGCGCCGAGCGACTGCACCTGGAACACGGCGATGATGTAGCGCGGCAGCAGGCCGAAAATGAGGAACAGCAGGCCGGCGCCCGCGGCGGTCAGGGCCTGAGCCCCGGCGGC
>QHTS01000099.1 GCA_003220905.1 Gemmatimonadota bacterium
CGCGTCCCACAGCACGACCGCGAGCAGCAGCGCACCGGCCAAACCGCCCAGCAATCGCACGGCTATTTCCACGACTGTGTCGGCACGTTCGCCGGTGGCTCGAGCGACTGGAGGTAGGTCACGAGTTTCCAGATCGCGCCGGGTGGCAAGAGGCCGCCGTACGCCGGCATGCCGTGCGGCTGGCCGTAATAGATCGACTGGAAGATCTCGCCATCGGAGCCGCCGTAGCGCCAGCGGCCGTCGCGCAGGCTGGGGCCCACCCAGCCCACCGCTCCGCCCCCGTGACAGCCGTCGCAGTTCATCACGCCGAACGTCCGCTCCCCCTCCGCCGCCGACTGTCGGTCTCCGCGGAAGGGATTCCCGGAGACCTGAGGGCCGCCCGCCGGCGGTATGACGCCGCCCGCGAAGACGCGCGCCTCGTGTCCCATCGCGGGTGCGGCGTCGTGTCCGCCGCACGCGGCGGAGACCACGAGCGCCAGTATCAGAGGGCGAAGATCCATACGATCCCTCCTTGGCTCGTATGCCGGGCGATGTCCGGCATGAAGTCCGCCGGCGGCCGCACGTCCGCCGGGTCATCCGACCGGACGTCCCCCGACAGGAGGAACCAGTCGCCGCCGATCCCGGCGTAGACGGCCACGTACTGTCTTCCGTCGGCGCCCGTGAATGTGATCGGGTTCCCCACCACGCCCGATCCGACCTTGAACCGCCACAGGACCTTCCCAGTCCTGGCGTCGGCCGCCTTGAACCAGCCGTCGAGCGTTCCGTAGAACACGACGTCGCCCGCGGTGACGACGGCGCCGCTCCACACGGGGAAGGGTTCGGTCGTCTGCCATACCTTCTTCCCGACGCCCGCATCCCAGGCGATGAACGCTCCCAGGTACCCGCCCCGACCCGCGTGGTAGGGAGTGTTCGCGCCGATGAACGGCGTCCCGGCGATGCGGGTCGCCCGCGTCGCCTGGTAGTCCATGCACATGTTGTTGGTGGCGAGGTAGAAGAGCCCCGTGCGCGGTGAGTACGCCGCGGGCGACGCCGGGCTCTTGCCGCCTTCCAGCGTCGGGCAGACGTGCTTGACGTTCCCGCGGGACGCGCCCGTCAGCTTGGTGGAGTCGACGACCGGCCGGCCGGTCGCGACGTCCACCCGCTTCGCCCAATTGACGTCCACGAACGGCTGGGCGACCAGCACCTCGCCCGTGGCGCGGTCCATCGTATAGGCGAAGCCGTTCTTGTCGAAGTGGACGAGGACCTTCCGCGGCCGGCCACCGACCACCAGGTCCGCGAGGATCATCTCCGAGGCGGCGTCGTAGTCCCAGCCGTCGTGTGGCGTGAACTGGTACGCCCACACCAACGTGCCGTCTTCGGGCCGGCGGGCGAGCACGCTGGCCGTCCACTTGTTGTCGCCGGCGCGCTGCTCGGGGTTATACGGCGCCGGATTGCCGGTACCGTAGTAGAGCAGGTCGAGGTCGGGATCGTAGGACATCCATCCCCACACCGGCGCGCCACCGTTCTTCCACACGTCGGCAGGCCAGCTCGTGAGCCCCAGCTCGGCGCCCCGATCGTAGAACGGCTTGAAGATCCGCGGCTTCGCCAGCACCTCGCTGTCCGGGCCGACGTTGTAAGCGGTCCATACGATCCGGCCCGTCTCGAGATCGAGCCCCTTCAGCCAGCCGTGGATGCCGAACTCGCCGCCGGACGCGCCGACGATAACGCGGTGCTTTACCACGAGGGGTGCGACGGGCGTGGTCTCGCCCTGGGACAGATCCGCGATCCTGGTCTTCCACAGCTCCTGACCCGTCGCCGCCGCGACCGCGACGGTGTGCCCATCCAGCAGGTTGTACACGATCTTCCCCTCGGCGTAAAAGGCGCCGCGATTGATCGCGTCGCAGCAGGCGATGCCCGTGGCATTGGGGTCCACGGCCGGACGGTACTTCCACTTCAGGGGATAGCCCTCCCGGGTGAGGTCGAAGGCGTAGAGGACATTCGGGTAGGGGGTGACGACGTACATCGTGTGCTCCACCACGAGCGGTTGTCCCTCGTGCCCGCCCAACACGCCGGTGGAGAAGCTCCACACCGGGCGCAGGCGGCCGGCGTTGGCGCCCGTGATCTCGCTCAGGTCGCTGTAGCGAGTGGCCGCGTAGTCCTTGGCCGGCATGGGCCAGTCGCCGCGCTGCGCGGCGCCGCCGGCCGGCAGGACCGCGAGCAGAGTCAAGACCGCCATTCGCGTCATGCACACCTCCCCCTCCCCTTGAAGGGAATATGTACGCCGGTAGACTTGCTGCGTGAGCGTTGACCGGGTGAGGCGCACGTGGGGGGGCGGGGTGGCACTGACCGCCCTGGTGGCGATGTGCCTCGCAGCCCGTGTGGCCACCGCCCTCGTGGCGGCGTCGGTCGTCCGGCAGGCGCTGCCCGACTCAGCGGCGCCGCCTGCCCGCTCCCGGCTGTTCGACGCCGCAGAGCCGCTGGACCTCAGGCTCACCGCCGACTTTGGAGCGATCGCCAAGCAGCGAGGGACCGAGAAGAAGGCCCAGCCGGGCGTGCTGTCCTACGTCAGCCCGGCGGGCGACTCCGTGAAGCTCGACGTGCAACTCTCTACCCGCGGGCACTTCCGGCTGGGCAGGTGCCAGTATCCGCCGCTCAAGATCACGTTCGACAAGGCCCAGAAGGCGCAGACCATCTTCGCGCACGAGGGGTCGAGCCTCAAGCTCACCGTGCAATGTCGCAGTGGCCAGTCGTTCGCGAACTATCTGCTGGAAGAGTACCTCATCTACCGTGCCTACAACTTGCTGACCGACCGGAGCTTCCGCGCGCGTCTCGCGCGCGTGACGTACGTCGACGCCAAGGGCAAGCAGCCGCCTGAGACCCGCCACGCGTTCTTCGTCGAGGACGACGACCGCATGGCGCGGCGCAACCACGCGCAGGTGTTCGAGCAGAAAGGCGTGACCCAAGACGAGCTGAACTTCGAGCAGACGGGCCTGGCGATGGTGTTCCAGTACATGATCGGCAACACGGACTTCGCCGTCACGGCGCTGCACAACATTGTGCTCATCCGCGACTCGTCCGGTATCGTGTACCCGGTTCCCTACGACTTCGACTGGTCCGGGGTCATCTGGACTCCCTACGCCCAACCCGACGGTCGCCTCCCCATCCAAAACGTGCGCCAGCGCCTCTTTCGCGGTACCTGCCGCGTGCCCGAGGAGCTGGCCCTCCTGTTCGCGCGGTTCACCGCGCAGAAGGATTCGATCTACGCGCTGTACCGTGGCCTCCAGTCAGAAGGACTGGAGCCCAAGCGCGTGAAGCAGGCGCTCGACTACTACGACGAGTTCTACAAGACCATCGGCAATCCAGGCGACACACGTCGCGAATTCACCCGGACCTGCAAGGAGAGGTGACGGCCCAAGGCCGATGACCGAGCTGCGCTGGAGCGTGCCGAGCGCCGAACGCCTGAATGAGCTGCTCGCGGCGCCCCCGCCGCTCGGGCTCCGCGCCGGGCCCACCCAGCGGACGTTCCACCGTGATCTGTATTTCGACACGCCCGACGGCGACCTGCATCGACGGGGCGCGACCTGCCGGCTGCGCTTCGGGGTGGACGATCGTCGTGCGCTCGCGCTCGACGTCGCGGGCGTTGCGCAGTGTGAGTCCCGGGTGGGGGAGCTCGAGCCGCGTCACATCTTCGGCGGCGATGCGGAACCGGCGCGCCGGCTTCGCGCGATCGTCGATCCCGGCCGTCTCGTGCTGCAGGTCGAGCTCGAGATCGAGCGGCGGATCCGCCCGGCGCATCTCCCCGTCGTTCCGGTGCCGCAGTTCGTGCTCGCCTACGATACCATCACCGCGCGGGTCGGCGGGGGGGAAGGCCCGTGCGAGTTCCACGAGCTCGCAGTATCGCGCCGGCCGTGGAGCGTGATCCCGACGGCACGATTCGCACGGGCGATCGAGCGACGGTACGGTGTGACCCGGGCGTCGGCCGACCGGGTGGCGCGCACCACCGCGCTCCGTACGGCGCCCCCCTCCCTCGCCAGGCAGACCGCCGTGCTCGCGGTCGCGCACGGGCGCCTGGCGCTGTGCCGCAGCGGTGCCGCGCTGCGCCTGCCCCTCGAAGACGGAGGCGGCGAGGACGCGTGCCGCCGGGCCATGCGGCGCGCGTTCGGGAGCGTGGAAGGAGAGGTGCGGTTGCTCGGCGTCGTGCCGGCGGCCGACCGCGGCGTGGCCATCGAAGTCTGGCTGGTGCGGCGCCTGCGGCGCGACCTCACGGCCGTGCCCCCGGGCGCTCTCCAGTGGTTCGCCCCTCAGGACATCGTCGCGCGGGTGGGCTCCCCGGTGCTCCGGGATGCCACGACGCTCTCGGCGCTGGCGGTGGCCGCCCGCTCGGAGCTCGTGCCGGAGTGGTCGGCGGCGCCGCTCGTCGGTGATACCGCGGCCGACCGCGGCACCACCGACGAGACCAGCCGGCTCACCCTGAGCGAGCTGCGGGTGCCGACGCTTCCGGCGAAGACCCTCGACGCCGCCCGGCCCGCGGCGGACCAGTTCATCAACGGCTTCTTGTCCGCGCTCGAGTTCAACGCGCGCGTGCTCGCGCTCGCGGAAGACCCGGGGACGCCGCTCCTCGCCCGTCTCCGCTTTCTGGCGATCCTCAGCACCAACCTCGATCAGTTTTTCATGGTCGACGTCGGCGCTCTGAAGCACGAGGTGGCGACGGGAATCGTCGAGCGCTCACCGGACGGTCTCACCGCCGCGGAGCAGCTCGACGCGATCGCGATCCGGCTGCGGCCGCTCGTGGCGCGGCAATACCGGTGCTTCCGAGCGGTGACGCAGGCGTTGGCTGCGAAGGGGACCCGGATCCGCGGTTGGGGCGAGCTCACGCCAGGCGAGCGCGAGCCGCTCGAGCGGTGGTTCGCCGCGGACGTCGCTCCGGTCCTCACCCCCAAAGCGCTCACCCGCGCGCCCGGCCACTCGTTCCCGCACCTGGGCGACCGGCGACTGAGCCTCGCCGTCATGCTGCGCGATGGGCCGGATGGCCCGGTCCATTTCGCCTCCGTCGAGTGCCCGCCTTCCCTGCCCCGGCTCGTGGCCGCGGTCGCCGGCGGAGCGGTACCGCTCGAGTCGATGGTGCGCGCCCATCTCAGCGCGCTCTTCCCCGGCCGGGAAGTGGTCGAGGCGCATGCCTTCCGGGTCACCCGTAGCGGGGACATCCAGCTCGACGAGCTCGGCACGGCGAGCTTCGTGCAAGCCATCGCCGACGAGCTGCGGCGGCGGCCCTGGGGGCCCGTGGTGCGGATCGAGGTGGAGCGCACGATGCCGCCGCTGTTGCGCGAGCTGCTGCAACGCGAGCTGCGTTTCGAAGAGAGCGCGCTGCAGAGCGCGCTAGGACCCTCGGACGTGTACGAGGCGGACGGTCCGCTCGACCTGGGCGGCCTCGGCGAGCTGGCGGGCGACGCGGCCCGCCCCGACCTCGACTATCCTCCCTTCACACCGCGCGATCCCTTCGCCGGCGAGCGTTGTGTGTTCGACGTGCTCGACCGCGGCGCCGTGCTCGTGCACCATCCCCACGATTCCTTCAACGCCAGCGTCGAGCGCTTCGTCGCCGAGGCGGCCGACGATCCCGACGTCGCCGCGATCAAGCTCACCCTGTACCGTCCCGGTGGGCCGTCGCGCATCGCCGAGGCGCTGCGCCGCGCCGCCGCCCGCGGCAAGGATGTCTCGGTATTCGTGGAGCTCAAGGCCCGGTTCGACGAGGAGCTGAACATCGCCTGGGCGCAGAGCCTGGAGGCGGCGGGGATCCACGTGATCACCGGCCTCGCCACCCTGAAGATCCACGCGAAGGTCGCGCTCGTCGTGCGCAGGACGGCGGGGCGCACGCGACGCTACGCGCACGTAGGGAGCGGCAACTACAATCCCGACACCGCGAGGCTGTACACCGACGTCGGCCTGTTTACGGCGGACGAAGGGATCACCGAAGAGCTGCACGCGCTGTTCAACGAGCTGACCGGCTCGTCGCGCCCGCCGCAGGCGGCGTTTCGCCGGCTGCTCGTCGCGCCGACCGACATGCTGGACCGGTTCCTCGCCCTCATCGCCCGCGAGACGGAGCACGCGCGGGCCGGCCGCGGTGGGCGCATCCGCGCGAAGCTCAACGGTCTCGCCGACTGCACGGTGATCGGCGCGCTCTATCGCGCCGCGCAGGCCGGCGTGGACGTCGATCTCGTGGTCCGGGGCATCTGCATGCTGCGCCCGGGAATTCCCGGGCTCTCGGCGCGGATCCGCGTGGTGAGCGTGCTGGGCCGCTTCCTCGAGCACGCGCGCATTTATCACTTCGCCAATGCCGGAGCGCCGGAGTACTACGTCGGCTCGGCCGATTGGCGACCCCGCAACCTGCGGCGGCGCGTGGAAGTCATCACGCCGGTGGACGACCCGGCGGCGCGGGCCCGGCTCGCCCGTATCCTCGAGCTCGAGCTCGCCGAGCCCGGCGCCTGGACCCTCGAGTCGGACGGATCCTACTCACGGCGCCCGCCAGCCTCATAGGCCTCCGTCGTACCGCATCTCGTTCGTCGGGCGGAAGCCGAGCTTCTCGTAGAGCGGTCGCCCCTCGCCGGACGCGTGCAAGACGACGCTCTCGATCCCGTTGCCGCGGCACCACCGCAAGAGCTCCCGCATGAGCGCGTCGGCGACTCCCCGGCGTCGCCACGCCCGCTCGGTGTAGACGTTGAGGACCAACGCTTGCGGCCCGCGAACGAGCCGCTCGCGGACGGCGTCGGGTCGGGGCAAGAGCTCCCGCAGCTGGAGGCCCGCGCCTGCGACGATTTCTCCCGAGCGATCGTCCAGCTCCGCGACCCAACCGACGTAGCGGCCGTCCGCGATGGCCTGCGTGAAGTACGCCCGCGCGGCGTCGATCAGGGTGTCGGACAGGCCGTCCGGCAGCTGGCCCATGTCGCGGAACATCTCCGCCCGATGGCGCGCGAGCACGCCCGCGTCGGCGGCGGTGGCTCGACGGATCCGGTACACCGCTAGTGGCGTGTCTCGAGGAGCTCCAGCGCCCGCCGCAGCCGGGTCACGGCGGCGTCGAACACCGGCTCGCCGACGACCTGCAGCTGGCCGAGCAACTGCAAGGCGTTCCGCACGTGCTCGCCGGGCCCCTCGAGGGCGGGATCGCGCGGGGGGCGGCCACGGCGCTCCAGGGTGCTCCGCCGCTCCGCGCCGTGCCGGCGGTCCACCACCGAGCGGCGCTCGCGCGACACCCCCGCCACGGCCAGGCGCCGCGGCACGGCACGCCGGTCGACGCCGTGGCGGCGGTCGGCCATCAGACGTATGGTCGTCAAGACGCCCGAGAATCTATCCTGCCTGCGTAGATTTTCCACACCCATGTTATCCATCGTCACCGCCGAGCAGGTGAGCAAGACGTTCCAGGTGAAGGTGCGCGATCCCGGACTGCGCGGCGCCCTGCGGGCGCTCTTCCGGCCGCGCTATCGCGACGTGCACGCGGTGCGCGACGTGACGTTCC
>QHTS01000100.1 GCA_003220905.1 Gemmatimonadota bacterium
CATGAGAATGCGGAATGCGGAATGCGGAGTGCGGAATGAAAGTGCGACCGTCGGGCCCGACGCGTGTCAGTCGATTCCGCATTCCGAATTCCGCACTCCGCACTAGAGGTATCGATGCCCGCTCCGCTCATAGAATGCGTGCCCAACTTTTCGGAGGGCCGCAACGCCGCGACCATCGAGGCCCTCCGCACGGCGCTCGCCAGCGTCCCCGGCGTCCGGCTGCTCGACGTCCAAGCGGACGCCGCCCACAACCGCTCGGTGTTCACATTCGTGGCGCCGCCCGACGCGAGCGTCGAGGCGGCCCTCGCCGCCATGCGCGTCGCGACCGAGCGGATCGATCTCTCGCGGCACACCGGCGAGCATCCCCGGATGGGCGCGACCGACGTCGTGCCGTTCGTGCCGGTGCGCGACGCGACGATGGACGACTGCGTCGCGCTCGCCCGCCGGCTCGCCCAACGCGCCGCTGCCGAGCTCCTGATCCCCATCTATCTCTACGCGAAGGCGGCCACCCGCCCAGAGCGGGAGCGCCTGCCCGACATCCGGAAAGGCGAGTTTGAAGCCTTGCGTGATCGCATCGGGAAGGATCCGGCCGCCGATCCCGATTTCGGACCCAGGCGGATCCACCCCACCGCCGGCGCGACGGCGATCGGCGCGCGGCCGTTCCTCGTCGCGTTCAACATCTATCTCGATACGAGCGACGTCAGGATCGCGCAGGATATCGCGAAGCGGATCCGCACGTCGAGCGGCGGGCTCCCGGCCGTGCAGGCCTCGGGGTTCGAAGTGGGGGGGAACGCTCAGGTATCGATGAATCTGCTCGACATCGACACGACGTCCCCGGCGACGGTGTTCGCCGCCGTCGAATCGGCGGCCCGGCAGCGCGGCGTGGGAATCCTGAAGAGTGAGGTGGTGGGTCTGATCCCGGAGCGCGCAGTCCTCGGCGCGGGGGCGGCCTCTCTGAAGCTCTCCGATCCCGAGGCTCACCTGCTCGAGCCGAAGATCAGCGCTGCCGAGGGACCGACCCTCGATGGCTGGCTCGACGAGCTGGCGGGCGGCGCGCCGGCGCCCGGCGGCGGGAGCGCCGCGGCGCTGGCGGCCGCGCTCGCCGGCGCCCTAGTGGCCATGGTGGCGCGGCTCACCCTGGGTCGAAAGGCATACGGCGGCGTCCAGGCTCGGGTGGCGGAGATCCTCGCGGAAGCGGAAGCGCTCCGCTCCCAGCTGCGGCGTCTCGCGGATGACGACGCGGTGGCGTACACCCGGGTGAGCGCGGCGTACGAGCTCCCGAAAGACTCACCGGCCCGGAGTCGCGCGGTGGACGAGGCGCTCGTCGGGGCGGCGCACACGCCCCTCGCGATGGCCCGCGGCGCCGTGCGCCTGGTGGCGCTCGCGCGGGAAATCGGGACGATCGGCAACCGGAACGCGAATTCCGACGCCAGGGTCGCCGAGGCGCTCGCCGGCGCGGCGCTCGCGGGGGCGCTGGAGAACGTCAAGGTGAACGTGGGGTCCCTGTCGGAGCCGGGACTCGGGAAGTCGCTGCTCCAGGAGGCAGAGGGCCTGGCGCGGACCGTCAGTCCGCCGTCGTGAGCACCCGCGGCGGCTCGCCGCTCTCGAGAACGGCCACGGTATGCTCGAAGTGGGCGGACAGCGACCCATCCTCGGTCACCACGGTCCACTTGTCGTCCAGGGTGCGGATGTCCGCGCCGCCGACGTTCACCATCGGCTCGATGGCGAGCGTCATGCCGGGCATGAGCCGGGGGCCCCGCTTCGGCTTGCCGTAGTTCGGCACCTGCGGATCCTCGTGGAACGCCGAGCCGATCCCGTGCCCGACCAGCTCCCGTACCACCGAGTAGCCCGCTCCCTCCGCCACCTCCTGCACGGCGTGGCCGATGTCGCCCACGTGATTTCCGGCCCGCGCCTGGGCGACGCCCGCCGCCAGGGCCTCCTGGGTCACCGCGAGCAACCGCTCCGCCTGGGGGCTCACCTTCCCGACGGGGAAGGTCGCGGCGGAGTCCGCGTGCAGGCCGTCGAGCCACACGCCGACGTCCACGCTCAGGAGGTCCCCTTCCTTGAGGACGCGGCGCGACGACGGGATGCCGTGGACGACCTCCTGGTTGATCGACGTGCACAGGGTGGCGGGGAAGTCGTACAGTCCCTTGAACGACGGACGGGCGCCCGGGTGCGAGCGGATGAAGTCCTCGGCGGCGCGATCGAGCTGCTCGGTGGACACGCCGGGGCGCACGTGACGTGCGACCAGAGCCAGCGTTTCCGCGACGATGCGGCCCGCGGCGGCCATCGTCTCGATCTCGCGCGGCGACTTGATGGTGATCATCGCCCGATGACGCGCTGGATCTCGGTCGCGATCTCGTCGACGGT
This sequence comes from Gemmatimonadota bacterium, assembly GCA_003220905.1. Lineage (GTDB taxonomy): Bacteria > Gemmatimonadota > Gemmatimonadetes > Gemmatimonadales > GWC2-71-9 > AG41. The sequence continues at coordinate 2,371 of QHTS01000100.1, forward strand.
GCCGGTCCCGGGTACGCGATGCACGATGCCGCGTTGGGCGAAGTGGGCGATGAGCGGGGCGGTGTCGCGCTGGTACACCTGGAGCCGGGTCTTGACGGCTTCCGCGGTGTCGTCGGACCGGCTTTCCTGCACCGCCCGGGCCTTCAGCCGGCGGACCAGCTCCTCCTCGGGCACGTCGAGCAGCAGGATGTGGTTCAAGCGCTGGCCGCGCTCTGCGAGGGTGCGATCCACGAGCTCGGCCTGGGCGGCGGTGCGGGGGAAGCCGTCGAGCACCGCTCCCTGCTGCGCCTCGGGCTTCGCGAGCTCTTCCTTGATCAGGGAGAGAATGACGGCGTCGGGGACGAGTTTGCCGTCGTCCATGAACTTCTTGGCCTCGCGAGCGAGCGGCGTACCGGCATGGACCGCGGCGCGGAGGATGTCGCCCGTCGTGATCTTCGGCAGCCCGAGCCGCTCCGCGAGGATCTTGCCCTGTGTGCCCTTCCCCGAGCCCGGCGCGCCTAAGAGGAGGATGAACACCGCACGCCTACATGTACCGCTGGCGGCCGCGGAACTTGACCCGCCCTTCTTTCATGAACCCATCGTAATGGCGCAACAGCAGGTGCTGCTGCACCTGCGTGACGGTGTCGAGCGCGACACCCACCACGATGAGCAGCGCGGTGCCGCCGAAGCCGAACGGCATGTTGAAGGTGTTCGACACCACGATCGGCAGCATGGCGACGACCGTCAGGAAGATGGCACCGGGGAACGTGATGCGGGACAGCACGTCGTCGATGTAGTCGGCCGTGGCGGCGCCGGGCTTCACGCCCGGGATGAAGCCGCCCTGCTTCTTCAGGTTCTCCGCCAGGTCGACGGGATTGAAGATGATGGACGTGTAGAAGTACGCGAAGAAAATGATCAGCAGCGCGCTCGTGATCAGGTACACCGGCGACGTGACGCTGAAGTACTCGGCGAGGTGCTTCAGGGTCTGATTGCCGCTGAAGGCGGCGATCGTCCCGGGGACGATGATGAGCGACTGGGCGAAGATGATGGGCATCACGTTCGCCGTGTTGAGGCGCAGCGGAATGAACGTCTTCTGGCCCTCGCGGATCCGGCCTCGCCCCATCACCTTGCGCGGGATTTGAATGGGGATGCGCCGCGCCGCGACCGTGACCGCCACCGTGCCGGCGACCACGAGCACCATGACCGCGAGCACGATGATGAGCTTCGGGAACGTGAGGCTGCGCGCCTGGAGCGCGTCGATGGTGCGGATCGTCTCGGGCCAGATCCGCTCCACGATCGAGAAGAAGATCAGGAGGCTCGCCCCGTTGCCGATGCCGCGCTCCGTGATCTGCTCGCCCAGCCACATGACGAAGACACCGCCCGTGGTGAGCGTCAGCACGGTGGTCAACCGGAAGAAGAACCCCGGCGTCGCCACCGCCCCCGGGATCTGCTCGGTGAAGAGCCCGTAGCCGTAGGCCTGGAACAGGCACAGGACGACGGTGAGGTACCGCGTCCACTGCGTGAGCTTTTTCCGGCCCTCCTCGTCGCGCTGCATCTTCTCGACGATCGGGAATACGGGCGCGGCCAGCTGGAAGACGATGCTCGCCGAGATGTACGGCATGATACCGAGCGCGAACACCGTCGCGCGGCCGAAGCTCCCGCCCGCGAACAGGTCGTACAGGCTGAACAGCGTGCCCTGACCCTGGTTCCGCAGGAAGTCGGCGAGGGCCTGGACGTTCACGCCGGGGGTCGCGATGTGCGCCCCGATGCGGTACACGACGAGGCACAGGAGCGTGAAGAGGATCTTTTCCTTCAGCTCCGGCACTTTGAACAGGTTCGGCAGCCGCGGCGCGGTCATCGGGGGCTCAAACTCGCGATGGTGCCGCCCGCCTGCTCGATCTTCGAGCGGGCCGAGGCCGACACCGTCACGCCCTTCACACTGAACTTGCGTTGCACGTCACCCATGCCGAGCAGCTTGATGGGGCGGTCCGGCCGGCGCACCAGCCCGGCGCCGAACAGCGTCTCCGGCGTGACCTCGACGCCCTCGGCGAGCTTGCCCAGGTGCCGGACGTTGACCACCTGCGCCGGCTGCTTGAACGGGTTCGTGAAGCCCCGCTTCGGAATGCGGCGGATGAGCGGCATCTGCCCGCCCTCGAAGCCGGGACGCGTCTGCCCGCCCGTGCGCGCCGTCTGGCCCTTGCCGCCACGGCCCGCCGTCTTGCCGATCCCCGAGCCCGGCCCGCGGCCCTTGCGGATGCGCGCGCGATGCGAGCCGGGTGGCCTCCGGAGGCTCGACAGCGTGATGTGCGGGAGCTCGGGCCTCGGCGCCTTCGCCCGCGGCTTCCGCTTTGGCCTTGCCCTCGTCTTCGCCTTCGGCTTCGCCATCGCCTATTCCCCTGCCTTTGCCTTCGCGGGTGTCACCTCGACCAGGTGGCGCACCTGATACAGCATGCCCCGGAGCGACGGGCGATCCTTCTGCACCACGACGGCCTGGTGGTGCTTCAAGCCCAGCGCTTCGAGCGTGCGCCGCTCGAACGCCGGCCGACCGATCCCGGAACGGACCTGAAGGATCCGCAGGTCGCCTTTGCCGGGCGGCGGCAGCGGCCGGTCGCGGCCCGGCTTGCGCTTGCGGTATTTCCGTGTGGGCGGCAGCCTAGCCATGGACGGCCTCCTGCCGGGCCCTGTAATGGATCGCCTCGAGCTCGACGCCGCGCTCCTTAGCGACCCGCCGCGCCGTCGTGAGGTGCTGGAGCGCATCCAGTGTGGCCCGCACCATGTTGTGCGGGTTGGTGGAGCCGAGGCTCTTGGTGAGGATGTCGCGCACGCCGGCGCACTCGAGCACCGCGCGCACCGGGCCGCCCGCGATGACGCCGGTTCCGGACGCGGCCGGCTTGAGCAGCACCCGCCCGGCACCGTGGTGACCGATGATCTCATGCGGGATGGTCGTGCCCGCGAGCGGGACCTCGACTAGGCGGCGGCGGGCAGCTTCGACGGCCTTGCGCACCGCCTCGCTCACCTCGTTCGCCTTGCCGGTGGCGATCCCGACACGTCCCTGCCCGTCGCCCACGGCGACGAGCGCGTTGAAGCCGAAGCGCCGGCCGCCCTTCACGACCTTCGCGACGCGGTTGATGGAAATCACGTTCTCGACGAGCCCGTCGCCCTCGCGCTGCCGCTCGCTCGAGTCGCGCCGCTCCCCGCCCCGCCCCCGCCCCCGGCCCCCCCGGCCCCTTCCCCGTCCTCCACCACCGCCTCCGCCTCCACCCCCACCCCCACCCCCACCTCCACCACCTGCACCACCTGCACCACCCGGAGCCCCGGCAGGACGCTCTTCGTGCGCCGCCTCGCCACCCGCGTGCGCCGTCTCCGCCGGCTCAATCGTCCCCGGGCCTGACGGCCCGGGCTGTTGTTCGTTCGTCATTAGAGCTCCAATCCGCCTTTGCGAGCGCCCTCGGCCACGGCCTTCACGCGCCCGTGATACTGGTAGCCGCCGCGGTCGAACACGACCTTGGTGATCCCCTTTTCCTTGGCCTTGGCCGCGACGAGCCGTCCCAACCCGAAGCTCTTGGCGGTCTTGCCCTTGCCGTCGACTTGGAGGCCCTCGGAAGTGTCCGCCGCCCCCACCAGCGTGACGCCACGCGAATCGTCCACGATCTGCGCGTAGATGTGCTTCGAGGAGCGGAACACGACGAGGCGCGGCCGCTCCGCGCTGCCCGCCACCTTGCGACGCACCCGCAAGTGCCGCCGGTAGCGGCGGTTCTCCTGCGTCCGCATTTTATGAATCGTTCGCATCGGCTATTTCGCCGCCTGGGCGGTCTTGCCGGCCTTGCGCCGGACCTGCTCGCCCACGTAGCGGATCCCCTTTCCTTTGTAGGGCTCGGGCGGCCGGATCGCGCGGATCTCCGCCGCCACCTGGCCCACGAGCTCCTTGTCAACGCCCTCGATCTTGACGAGGACGTTGTTGTCCACCGAGATCTTGATCCCCTGCGGCGCGTGATACGGCACCGGATGGGAGAAGCCGACGACGAGCTGCACGCCGAACGGCTTCGGCTCCGCCTTGTAGCCCACCCCCTGGATCTCGAGCGCCTTCGCGAATCCCTTGGTGACGCCGTCCACCATGTTGGCGACGAGCGTGCGCGTGAGGCCGTGGAGCGCCTTGTGCCGGCTCTCGTCGGAGGGCCGCCGCACGATGATCGCTTCGCCCTCCACCGCCACGGCCAGCTCGGCGTGGACGAGCCGGCTGATCTCGCCCCTCGGGCCCTTCACGGTGATTCGCAGGCCGTCGAGCTGGGCGGTCACGCCCTTGGGCATGGGGACCGGCTTCCTGCCGATGCGCGACATGGGCGGCCTCCTTACCAGACCACCGCGAGCAGCTCGCCGCCTACGCGGGCGGTGCGTGCTTCGCGATCCGTCATGAGCCCCTGCGGCGTCGAGAGGATCGCCATGCCGAGGCCGTTCTTCACGCGCGGGATCTCGCGCGCCTTGACGTAGCGGCGCAGGCCCGGTGCGGACACGCGCTGTAGCTCGCGGATCACCGGGGCGTCGTTGTGATACTTGAGGTAGAGCCGCAGCAGCCCGTGACGCCCATCGTCCAGCACCTTGAAGTCCTGGACGTAGTGGTTGTCGCGGAGCAGCCGCGCGATCTCGACCTTCAGCTTCGACACCGGCATGTCGACCCGACGGTGCCCCGCCTGGCAGGCGTTGCGCACCCGAGTCAGCATGTCGGCGACGGGATCAATCACGCTCATCTCGCGTTCCGTCCTTTTACCAACTGGCTTTGCGCACGCCGGGAATTTCCCCGCGCAGCGCGAGCTCGCGGAAACAAATGCGGCACAGCCGGAACTTGCGGAGCGTCCCCCGGCTGCGACCGCAGCGCTGGCACCGGTAGTAGCCCCGCACCTTGAACTTCGGCTTCCGCTTGACCTTTTCCATCCACGTCTTCTTCGCCATCCGATGGTCTCCTAATCCCGTTCCTATGCGACCGCGACGGGGGCTTCGCCCCGGAAGGGCATCCCCAGCTCGCGCAGCAAGGCCAGCGCGGTGTCGTCCCGGCCGGCGCTGGTCACGAGCGTGATATCCATCCCGTGGATCTTCTCGACCTTGTCGTAGTCGATCTCCGGGAAGATCATCTGCTCCTTGATGCCGATCGTGTAGTTGCCCCGGCCATCGAAGCTGTCGGTCGGGAGCCCGCGGAAGTCACGCATGCGGGGCACCGCGATCGTGATGAACCGGTCCAGAAACTCGAACATGCGCGCCGCGCGCAGCGTCACCGAGCAGCCGACCGGCATGCCCTCGCGCAAGTTGAAGTTGGCGATGGCTTTCTTCGCACGCGTCACCACGGGCTGCTGGCCGGTGATGGCGGCGAGCTCGGCCACGGCCGCCTCGAGCGCCTTCGGGTTCTTGGACGCGTCCCCCATCCCGACGTTGAGCACGATCTTCACGAGCTTCGGGATCTCGTGGGGATTCGTCAGGCCAAACTGCTGCGCGAGCTTCGGCCGCACCCGCTGCGCGTAGTAGTCGTGCAGGCGGGGCGGGGGCGCGGGCTCGAGCGGCGGGCCCCCCCCTTCAGCCTCGGCCGTGGCGGCCGGCTTGCCCTCGGCCGGCTTCTTGCCCTTCTGCTTTTCCTTCTGCTTCGGCTTGGGGGGAGGGGGGGGCGCCGCCGGGGCCTCCGCAGCGGCCGGGGGGGCCGGGGGGGCCGGGGGGGCCACGTCGGCGGCCTTCGGCTCGTCTCCCCGGGGCATGGCCCCGGGGTTGGGCGTGCCCTCTTCGGGCTTCCGTTCCTTGGTATCCGCCATTGCGCTATTTCGCTTTCACGCGCGGAATCGGCTGACCGGACCTGACCGCGATCCGCTGCACGGTGCCATCCTTGTCCACGCGCCGCCGAACCCGCGTGGGATCCCCGGACTTGGGGTCGAGCAGCATGACCTTCGACGCCGCGATCGGCGCCGTCAGCTCGATGATGCCGCTCTCCTGGTTCGGGTTGGCGGCGCGCTTGTGCTTCTTCACGATGTTCACGCCCTCCACTTCCACGCGGAATTCCTTGGGGAAGACACGGAGGACTTTGCCTTCCTTCCCGCGATGCTCGCCCGAGATCACGCGCACCGTGTCGCCCTTGGTGATGTGCAGCTTGTGCCGCTCGGGCTCGCGGGGGCCGGAGGGGGCGCGGCGGCTCTTCTTGTAGACGAGCGGCTTCATGTCAAATCACCTCCGGTGCGAGCGACACGATCTTCATGAACCGCTTGTCGCGTAGCTCGCGCCCGACTGGCCCGAAGATACGGGTCGCGCGGGGCTCGCCCTGGTCGGTGATGAGCACGGCGGCGTTCTCGTCGAACCGGATGTAGGAGCCATCCTTGCGCTTGGTCTCCTTGGCCGTGCGCACGATCACCGCCTTCACCACCTCGCCCTTCTTGATCTGGCCGGTTGGGATGGCGTCCTTGATCGTCACGACCACGATGTCGCCCAGCCCCGCATAGCGGCGCTTGGACCCACCGAGCACGCGGATCACGAGCGCTCGCCGCGCGCCCGAGTTGTCCGCGATCTTGAGAATCGATTCCTGCTGCACCACGGTCCCCCCCTCGTAGTCCCGCCGCTACTTCGCGCGCTCGACGATTTCGACCACGCGCCACCGCTTGGTCTTCGACAGCGGCCGCGTCTCGACGATCCGCACCGTGTCACCCGCCTTGGCGCCCTTCTCGTCGTGCGCGGCGACCTGCTTGGTGCGCACGATCTGCTTGCCGTAGAACCCGTGCGCGAAGCGGCGCACGAGCGAAACCGTGACTGTCTTCTGCATCTTGTCGCTCACCACCACGCCCGTCCGAACCTTGCGCCGCCCCCTCATGCCCGCTTCCTCTCTGCCAGAATGGTGTTGATCCGCGCGATCTCGCGGCGGATAGCGCGCAGCTGCAGCGGATTCCCGAGCGCCTCCGTCGCGCGGCGGAATCCCAGGCGGAAGCGCTCCTCGGTCAGCACGACGAGCTGCTGCTCCAGCTCCTCGGTCTTCATCTCCCGCAGCGCCTCGGGCTTCTTCCTCGGCATGCTAGCGCTCCTCCCGCTTCACAAACTTCGACTTGACCGGCAGCTTGGCAGCCGCGAGCGCCAGCGCCTCGCGCGCCAGATTTTCGGCGATCCCCTCGAGCTCGAACATCACCCGGCCCGGCT
>QHTS01000104.1 GCA_003220905.1 Gemmatimonadota bacterium
CTCGCGCCGAGGTTCGCGTCCACCTTGACCGCGGGGTTCTGCTCGATGTGGAGCAACCCTTCTTCACATCGCTCACCGCAATCTCCGTCATCACGGTGGCGCAGGCCGGACAGTTCAGGGTGATGATTCCTCCGCGCGCGTGTTCAAAGGGGTCCGACAACCCTGTAACTTAGGTTCGCGACGCTTCTCCAGTGAAGGGGCTCGCCGTGTGGCTCCTAAACACGGTGCGCCACCAGCAAGCCGTCTCGCACGGGGATCACGGACGCAATCCAACGCGGGTCTGCCTGAATGCGCCGGGTCAGCTCGCGCACCCCGCGGGTCGCGGGGCTTGTGTCGCGGCGCGCGAAGATGCGCCCGCTCCACAGCATGTTGTCGACCAGGAGCAGCCCACCCGGTCGGAGCTTGGTCACGATGACATCGAGCGCCTTCGGGTAATCCTGTTTGTCGATATCGTTGAAGATGACGTCGAACGGTCCCGGAGCGTGTTGCAAGGTCGCCACCGCCTCCCCGACGTGGAACTGGACCACATCGGCCAAGCCGATGGCCGCGAGGTGCTCCCGCGCTTCACGGGACAGCTGCTCGTCCCAGACGACATGGTGCACGGTCCCGCCGCCGTTTTCCTTCACGGCGCGTGCGAACCACGCGGTCGAGTAGCCGAACCCCGAGCCGAGCTCGAAGACGTGTCGAGCGTTGCTGAGGCGCGCGAGCAAGTAGCAGAGGTGTCCCGTCGCGGGGCCAATGATAGGGAAGCCGCTGCGCCGCGCCTCCACTTCGAGCTCGGCGAGCCGTGCGGGGCGCGGGGGTACGAGCTCGTCCAGATACGCGGCCACGCGTCGCGCTAAGAGGTTCATGCCTACGCCTCCATCGTCAAACGCCGATAGATCGACAGGTGCCGTAGCGCCGCGGCCTTCTTTCCCACCTTCTCGTACAGCCGCGCCACGTTGTAATGCGCGTCGGCGAGCCGCGGATCCCTCGCGAGCGCCGCGCGGTACGCCTCGATCGCGTCCCCCGGCTGATTGAGATCTTCGAGCGCGATGCCGAGGTTGAACGCCGCCGTGGCGTGGTCGGGATTCTCGCGCAGCGCGAGCCGGTAGTGCCGCTCCGCCTCTTCGATCATCCCCTGCTCGTGCAGCAGCCGGCCGAGATTGACGTGGGCGTCGGCGTGGTGTGCGTCGAGCTCCAGGGCGCGCCGATACGCGTCCCGCGCCTCGCCGGGCTCGACCGCCTCGAGCTCGAGCCCGAGCTCGTACCAGTCTTCGGCGTCGAGGTCGCCTTCGGCCGCGCGCGCCGCCTGCGCGGTGCGCCGGGCGATCGGCGCCGCCCGGGTCGCGAGATCCGACACGGCGAACGCGAGGTGCGTCTGCCCCGACTCGGGGTTCCACGCGGTGTATCCGTCGCTCACCATGATGCGGTCCCCCTCGGCCGTGATGCGCAGCTCGGCGAGCGAGCGCCCGCGGGGGAGTTGTTGCCGTAGCTGTTTGAGCGCACGGCGAATCCGCCGCGTGGGTATCCGGGCGGCCACGAGCGCCTTGGCGGTCCGCAGAATGACCAGATCCTGGAACGAGAACTGCAGCCTGCGCCGAACCCCGCGACCGGGCCGGGGGGGAGGCGTCAAAAAACCGTCGCGCGCGAAACCCCGCACCTGCGCGACGGTCAATCCCAGCAGCCTGGCGACGTCCCGGGAATTGTATCCCTTCATCCCGTATTAGCCCCTAGCCCCTAGCCCCTAGCCCCTCCCACCTTGCGCTTGGCTGCCGGGGCCGTCTTCGACGCCTTGCCCTCGACCCGCTTCGCGGGCTTGCGCTCCCCAGCCGTCCCTTTGGCCTTGAGGCTTGCCTTGAGGGCTTCCATCAGGTCGATGATCTGCGTCTTCGGGGCCTCCGCCGGCTCCTCGGTGATCTCCTTGCCTTCCACCTTCCGCTGAATTTGCTCGAGCACCCGTTTGCGGACGTTGTCCTCGTACTTGTCGGGTTGGAACGCCTCTGACGCTGCTTGCTCCACGAGCTGCACGGCGAGTTGCAGCTCCGGCTTCTTGACCTCGATCTTCGGGATCGGCACGTCGGCGATCGAGCGGATTTCGTTGGCGTAGCGCAGCTGCTCCATGACGAGCCCGTTCGCTTCGGGACGTACGGCGATGAGGTACTGCTTGCCGCGCGCCGCGTACTGCCCGACGGCTACGCGCTTCGTCTGCTTGAGCGCTTCCGTCAGCAGGCGATAGGCGCGGTCGCCGCCCTTGTCGGGTCCGAGGAAATACGACTTCTCGACGTATTTCCTGTCCACCTGCTCCGCCGGCACGAACTCCGTGATCTCGATCGTGTTGGTGGACTTCTCTTCCAGGGCCTTCAACTCCTCCGGCTTGAAGATCACGTACTGCCCCTTCGTGAACTCGTAGCCCTTCACCATCTCGTCCTTCTCGACCTTGTCGCCGTCCTTGGAGCAGACGTATTGCTGCTTCAGACGCGCGCCGTCCTTCTTGTGCAGCCAGTTGAAACTGATCGCGGCCGAGGACTCGCCGGTCGAGAACATCTTGATCGGCACAGACACGAGGCCGAAGGACAGGGTGGCGGAACCAAGCGGGTGTGCGCTCATGGGTTAAGATTTCACCCTTATGTCGGCAAAACGGAAGCCCGGGCCCGATCCGCTCAGCGCATATCGCGCCAAGCGGTCTCTGGACCGCACGACGGAACCCGGCGCCCGTCCCGCGACCGCGGCGCCCTCCCCGTCTGCGGGCGGCCTCTTCGTGGTCCACATGCACGCCGCCCGACGGCTCCACTGGGACCTGCGCCTCGAGATGGACGGGGTGCTCCGGTCCTGGGCCGTCCCGAAGGGCCCCTCGCCCAACCGGGCCGACAAGCGGCTCGCGGTCCACGTCGAGGACCACCCGCTCGAGTACGGCGACTTCGAGGGGATCATCCCCGAGGGTAACTATGGCGCCGGCGCAGTGATCGTGTGGGACCGCGGGCGCTGGGTGCCGCTGGAGGATCCCCTGGAGGGGATGAAGAAGGGGAAGCTCTTGTTCGAGCTGCACGGCTACAAGCTCAAGGGCAAGTGGACTCTCGTGAAGCTCAAGAAGGGCGAGAAGGAGTGGCTGCTCATCAAGGAGAAGGACGGCTACGTGTCGGCGGACAGCGCGCTGCCGCCGGAGTCGGTCCTGTCCGGGCTCGCGGTCGAGGAGCTGAAGGCGGGGAAGGACCGCGCGGCGCCGGTGTTGAAGGCGCTGGCCCGCCTCAAGGCCCCGCGCCGCGTCCTCACGGTCGAAGAGGCGGAGCCGATGCTCACCGAGACGCGCGAGCAGCCGTTCTCGAAGCCCGGATGGCTGTTCGAGCTCAAGCTCGACGGGTACCGCGTCCGCGCCGGGCGCGAGCAAGGAGAGGCTCACCTGTTGACGCGCAAGGGGAACGATATCGCCGCCGCGTTCCCCGAAATCGCTCGCGCGCTGGTTGCGCTGCCGTTCGAGGGATTCATCCTCGACGCCGAGCTCGTGGTGCCGGACGAGGCGGGCCGGCCGAGCTTCCAGCGACTCCAAAACCGCGCCAAAGTGTCCCGGGCGCTCGAAGTGCGGCGCGCCG
>QHTS01000380.1 GCA_003220905.1 Gemmatimonadota bacterium
CGTTGCCAAGAGCCTAGGAGCGCGCCGAATACGCGCAGCTGTCTAACGGGGTGCGCCTAAGCGGCGGCGCCGAGCAAGAACGATCAGAAATGGGATTTCTACCACGGACGCCGTGCGCCGGCAGCTTCAGGCGCGGGTCAGGCGGCTGGACGCCCAAGCGCCAACCTGACTTGACTCAGGTGATGTTCGTTATGAGCGGCGACCTTATCGAATTCATCCCGCAACGTGCGCACGCCGTCTACGCTATGCACGAACTCAAGATGGCCGCTGCGCTCATAGTGCACGCCAGCATAATAGATGATTGCGTTGCGAACCGATTCATAGACGCGCCGCGAGATATCTAGCGGCACGCGCGAATAGTCGAGCCCCCGAGCCCATGCATCCTGATCCATCACCCATAGCACCTGACGAGGCTCACTGAGCACTCGACGGATGCGATCAAAGAAGACGGTCTCGCTATCGGAGAGGTGGTGCAGGATATAGCCGACTGACCACTTGCCTGGCGCGTAGGTGCGCGCCAAGTCCCCACGGTTGAGCGAGAAGCACTTCAGCGTCTCGTCCCGAGTCCGTTCAAGCTCTTGAATAAGGTGCATGCGCCCTCCAGCCGCCTAACGGATCGCGCTTAAGCTGCGGGCGACTCGCCCGCCCGCGCAAGGTTGGTGGACGACAGTCCCTGCGCGCCACGGCACAACACTCCGCGTAGGGCGATCACCGCCCGCCAGCTTCAAGCGCTTGCTAGGCAGCTTCCGGTCGCGACGCCCGCCCAGTCTTGGCCCGAGCTGCGATGTAACCCGCCACCAATAGGTCCAAACCGATACAGAATGCTGGGAAGAAGGCGGGTACGAACGCCGGCGCGCGGGCGCCCAGATGAAGCCCCACGTCCCAACCCACATGCGCAGCCCAGCCCACCGCGAGCCAAACCAGGGACTTGCGAAGGCCGAGCCAGGCGAACACGCTGAACGGTAAGACGCCCAAGACTTCTAGCGCAGACCATCTTGCGCTGGCGCCGCCCCCGAAGGCGAACCCGACATAGAGAAGCGCCGTAACGATGAGGCCCACAGCCAAGACGACGCTCTCGCTCCTCGGGCCCCGCCACCGGGCGTAGAGAACGAGGACGGCACCGAGCACTACGCCGACAGCAATTTCGAAGGTCATCGAAGTTTCGTGAAGGTGCCTAACGGATCGCGCTTACGCTGTCCGCTTCAAGCGCTTGTTAGGCGGCGCGCCCGTCACCGCCTGCTCGGCTCACGTCTGAACTCGCCGCCCAGGACCGGACTAAAGAGGAAATCGTGAAACTCACCCGTCAACCCATGCAGGCGGAGCAGCGTGGCGATTTGCGCCCAGTGACGGATTTCGTGCATTAGGATATGGATGACAATCTTTCTTGGCGTTGCTCTCAGGAAGGAATTCAGCATGGTGAAATCCTGCAGGACATCCCACTCCGAGTCTGGGAACGTTGCCAGGAATTCCCGTAGGTCGTTCCGGCTTTGCCGACTGAATTGAAAGAGTCTCTCGACGTCGTCAGTCGGGATCGAAGCCGTATCCGTTAACGATCGGCCAGAAAGCCTCTCGACGTATCGTTTCTCGGCAGAAAAGATGTGCCTCACCAAGTCGCCCACGGCTCCAAAGCGACCATCACCATGAGGCCCGGCAGTGATCTTTAGAACGTCCGCACCGTGCTGCAGGAACCACGCCTGCCACTTCTGGCGCTCCCAATCGGTGTAATCCAGAAGATCGCTCAGATTCAGGTGAACGAGCACTCGTGACCTCCACCTGATCGTACTGGCGCGCCGCCTAACGGACCGCGCTTAAGCTGCGGGCGACCCGCCCGGCGGCGCAAGACCGGAGGACGACAGTCCGTGCCCGCCAGGGCACAGCGCTGGCTGGATTCGGCTGCTGGCCGTGCGTCATCATCATCGTAATCTTGCTGCCGAGGTGCTGCTCGTAGAAGCGGAACGCCTGTTCGCAGTTCCCACCATAGTTGAGGTAGATGTCGAGTTTCACCGGATTGCCTTCGTGGGGAGCGCCCTGTGAAACGACGCGAACTTGGGTCCATTTCTAACGGTCATTGACCCATCCGCGTCGCCGGATCCCAATGTTCGTCCGCCTTGCCGTCTTTGAAACGCCACATATCGAACCACGTCGTCGTGTAGCTCCTTGAGGAATCTTTGGCATCCTTCGGCTCGCGCACATACGCGACCACCACGAGATCGCCCTCCGCCACCACGGCCACGACCTTCGTCTTCATCCTCTCCGGTATTGGTACGGGCTTCACCCTCCGGACCTCGGTGAAGTACCTCACCACACCAGCGCGTCCGGACGCCGCGTTCGGATTGTGCTGGATGTACCGCTCCGTCAAGTATTTGTCTGCCAGCTCCCAGTGCCCCGCCTCCAGTAGGTCCTTTACGATGTGGTAGGCGGCCTGCTTGTTCGTATTGAGCTTCGGGTCGCTGCTGTGGAACAGGGCTTCCGGATCGGTCGCACCGACTACGGGTTCTTGTGCGTGCAGCGAAAGGCTGCCGGCCACTAGCGCGGCGGCAAGTCGGAGGGGTAGACGACGGAGCATGTATCCCTTCTTTGTAGTCAGAGAGCTCCCCCAACGTCGCGGGCGTCCTTCGCCTAACGGATCGCGCTTAAGGTGCGGGCGAGCTAGCTGCTGGCGCAAGGAGACGGAGCGGCTGATGGAGCCGGTCGGCGCGGCAACGCGATTCCTCCCTAGTTGCGAGCCCCGCCAGCTACAAGCGCATGTTGGGCGGCGACCCTACGGAGAAATGACTTGACCGGTCTCCGTACCTTCGACGCTGCGGACATAGGCTTGGGCCACTGTCGCAGCGGGCAAGCCGCCTTGGAGCGGCATTCCGAGTGCCTGCAGGGTCTCGGTAAGCCAGGGCGGGCTCACCACGTTGATCCGAATACCCCGGGGGGCCTCGAGCGCGGCCGCTCGGGCAAAGCCCTCGAGGCCCGCATTCACGAGGCTAATCGCGCCGCTGCCCCGAGATGGCTGCTGGGCCAGAATGCCGCTCGTAATAGTGATCGAGCCGCTGTCGGCGACAGAGGCGAATCCATACCTGACTAGGTTGACCTGGCCCATGAGTTTGTTGTCGAGGCTGAAGCGGAAATCAGCATCCGAGAGTTCGTCGAGGGGCTTGAAGCGAGCCTGACCGGCAGCGCTGATCACGGCGCCGACCTTGCCGACCTTCGCGTACAAGCCTCGGATGGATGCCGGGTCGGCTATGTCGACATGTAGGGGCGCCTGCTGGCGACTCGCGAGAAGGACCTCGTGTCGACGGCCGAGGGTCGCTGCGATGGCTTTGCCGATGGTGCCTGTGGCACCGATGAGGAGGATACGCATTGGGAGGAACCTTGAACGCGGTCGTA
>QHTS01000101.1 GCA_003220905.1 Gemmatimonadota bacterium
TACGGCACGGCCGGGAACTTCCTGTATCTGGGTCGCGGGGTGAGCTACCCGGTCGCGTTGGAAGGCGCCCTCAAGCTCAAAGAGATCAGCTACATCCACGCCGAAGGGTATGCGGCGGCGGAGATGAAGCACGGGCCGATCGCGCTGGTGGACGAGCATCTGCCGATCGTGTTCGTGGCGCCCAAGGACGAAGTCTATCAGAAGGTGTTGTCGAACCTGGCGGAAGTACACGCGCGCGGCGGGGACATCACCGCGGTCACCACGGAGGGGGATGATGAGCTCGGCGCCCTGGTCCAGCATCGCCTCTCCGTGCCCGCGACCACGTCGCTGCTCTCGCCGGTTTTAACGGTCATCCCGTTGCAGCTGCTGGCGTATCACATCGCCGTCGCCCGGGGCTGCGACGTGGATCGACCGCGCAACTTGGCGAAGAGTGTCACCGTGGAATGACGGCAGGACGGCCCACTACCCTTATTTATTTGTGAGGACCTGATGGCGGAAACCAGACAGCCGAGCGGACAACGGATTCTCATCACCGGCGGGACCGGGTTCATCGGCACGGCCCTGGCGGACCGGTTGTGTATCGACAACGAGGTCGTGATCTTCGACCGCAAGCTCAGCGGCTCGAGCTGGACGGTGAGCGGGCATAACGGCCAGGGCAACGTCCGTGTGGTGCTCGGGGACATCCTCGACGCCGACGCGCTGCGCCGGGTCGTGGAGGGGGTGGACAGCGTGATCCATCTCGCCGCCATCGTCGGGGTGAACGCCGTGCGGGCGCACCCGCGCCAGACGATCGAGACCAACTTCCTCGGCACGCTGACGCTGCTCCGGGCGGTGGAACGGCTCCCGGTGCTCCCGCGGGTCGTGTACTTCTCGACCAGCGAGGTGTTCGGGATCAACTCCTTCCGGGTGCAGGAGTGCATGTCGACGTCGATCGGACCGGTGCAGGAAACGCGCTGGTCGTACTCGATCTCCAAGCTCGTGGGCGAGCACCTGCTGCAGTGCTACCACCGGGAGGCGGGGCTCCGCACGGTGACGATCCGCCCCTTCAACATCTTCGGCCCCGGACGGATCGGCGACCACGCGCTGCTGCGGTTCCTGCTGAGCGCGCTCCACAACGAGGACATCATCGTCCACGGCGCCGGCGATCAGATCCGCTCGTGGTGCTACATCGACGACCTGGTGGACGGCGTGCTCGCGACCCTGGTGTCCCCGGCGGCGGCGGGCGAGGACTTCAACCTCGGCAACCCGCGTAACACGCTCACGATCTACGAGCTGGCGAAGCGGGTGGTGAGCATCACCGGCTCGACGTCCAAGATCCGGTTCGTGCAGACCAACTACGCCGACATCGATATCCGCGTCCCGTACATGGAGAAGGCGCGGCAGGTGCTGGGGTTCGAGCCGCAAGTGGACATCGACGACGGCATCCGTCGCACGGCGGTGTGGTGCCGCGCCCACCTGGACGAGCTCACCGCGATCATTTCGGCCGCGCCCTCGCCGGTCGCCACGCAAGGCGCGGAGTGGGCTGCGCGGGCGGAGTTCGACGCCCGGATGCCGCTACCGCTGGTGGTTCCACCCGCGCGCCCGCAACGCCGAGCGACGGACGCCGAGGCGGTCGCATGAGCGCCCGCACGGCCCTGGTCGGTCTGGTCGCCGGGCTCGCCGCCGGTCGGGCGGCGGCCCAGATGCCGGCGCCCCCCGACAGCACCCACGTGGTGCTGCAGGCGACCCGACCGGCGCTGGAGCAGCTGGCCCAGCAGCTCGACCAGGCGGCCCAGGCCAAGGATTCGTCCAGCGACGCCCGGGACTGGGCCCGCGCCCAGGTGGCGGTGGTCCGGCTCCGACTCGCAGAGGGCGACTTCCAGATCGGGGACCGCGTGGCCCTGCGGGTCGAGGACGACGCGATCGTCGCGCCCCTGGCGGACCGGGTTCAGGCCCAGGCTCAGCCGGCCGGCAAAACAATCGAGCAGCAGCTGTCGGACACGTTCGCCGTGGGGCAGGGGCGAGACCTGATCCTGCCGGCGATCGGAACGGTGTCGCTGCGGGGAGTGCTGCGCTCCGAGCTGGAAGGGCACCTCACTCGCTACATCAGCCAGTACGTGCGGGACCCGGTGGTGCACGCGCGGCCGCTGTTGCGCCTGTCCATCCAGGGAGCGGTCGCCCGGCCCGGGTACTACTACGTCCCCACCGACGCGGTGCTGCCGGATGCGATGATGGCCGCGGGCGGCCCCAGGCCCGAGGCGAAGATGGAGAAGGCGCGCATCGAGCGCGGGGGCAGCCGCGTGTGGGAGGGGGACCGGTTGCGGCTCGCCCTGGCCGAAGGCCGCACCGTCGACGCTCTGAACCTGCGGACGGGCGACCAGGTGGTCGTGCCGACGCAGAGCAACCTGTTCGACGGCGTGCGGTTCGTGTCCATCCTGTTGGGAATTCCGGTGACCGTGTACGCGCTCACGCGGATTCGCTGACGGGGGGGGACCGGGCTAGGCCGGCCGCAGCGTAAACAGCGTCAGCTCCGGCGGGCAGAAGAGGCGTGCCGGCACCGTCACGGTGCCGATCCCGCGGGTGACGTAGAGCGGTGCGACGGTGTCGCGGTACCAGCCCGCGACAAAGCGGCCGCTGCCGGTGGGCACGTACGGTGTGTAAAACGGCAGGCGGATCTGCCCGCCGTGTGTATGGCCCGCGATAATCGCCGCGGGGTGGGGGAACATGGCTCGCGGCACGCCGTCCACGAAGCCCGGGCCGTGGAGCACCCAAAGGGCGGGATCATCCGCCTCCACCCCGCGGACCGCGGTCGCCAGATCGGGCTCGCCCTGTACGGGATCGTCGATCCCCACGAAGGTGAGGGGTCCGACCCGCCCGCTGGAGTTGTACAGCAGCTCCACTCCCACGCTCCCGTACGCCCGCTCGGCGGTGGCCCGGTCGATCCCCGCCTCGTGCTCCCAGTTCCCCAGGGTCGCGAACGTGGCGCGCGTGCCGCGCGCGTCGCGCGCCCACGCCACGAGGTGGGCGAGGTCGCTGCGCTGGTTGCAGATGTCGCCGATCAGCACGACGACGTCGGGTCGCTCCCGCGCGAG
>QHTS01000102.1 GCA_003220905.1 Gemmatimonadota bacterium
GGGGAATCAGCGCGAGGCCGACGTCGCGGAGGCGTTCCGCCGCGCGGTGGACGACCTGTTGGCGCAGCGCCCGGACCTGATCCTCCTCGGCGGTGATGTGTTTCATTCCGTGCGGCCGACGAACCCGGCTATTCTCTTTCTCTTCCAACAGCTGCATCGGCTACGGGCGGGCCTGCCGGATGCGCCGATTGTCATGATCGGCGGAGAGCACGACACGCCTCGCTCGGCGGAGACGCGCAGCATTCTCCCGCTGTACGAAGCGCTGGCCGTGGACGTCGTCGTGGATCAAGCGCGGCGTCTCACGTTTTCGAAGCTCGATTGCTCGGTCCTCGCCGTGCCGCACCAGGCGGTGGCGCAGGTCGAACGCCCGTCCATGCGGCCCCAGCGAGGCACGACCTTCAACGTGCTCGCCGTCCACGGTCACCTGCCCGGGATGGGAGAGCGTCGGGGAACGATAGAGTACGGCGGCGCGCCGCTCGAGCTGCAGGAGCTCGCGCCGGCACAGTGGGACTACGTCGCCCTGGGCCACTACCATGTGGCGCACCAGGTGGAGGCCAACGCGTGGTATGCCGGCAGTCTCGAGTACGTCGCTCCCAATCCCTGGGGGCAGATGAGCGACGAAGAGGAGTACGGGCTCCGCGGAAAGGGGTACCTGCTCGTGCAATTGCCGGGCGCCAAGGTCGAGTTCCGCCGCGTTCCGCTCGTGCGGCGTCACGTCGAGCTGCCGTCCATCGAGGGTAAGGGTCTGACGCCGAAGGAGCTGGATGAGCGGATCGCCGCCGCCGTCGCAGCCGCGAAACCGGCGATCGACGATCAGATCGTGCGGCAGCTGGTGTTCGACGTGTCTCGGGCCACCGCCCGGGACCTCGATCACGCCGCGATTCGCGCCTACAAGGCTCGCGCGCTTCACTTCCAGCTCGATCTGCGCCGGCCCGAGGTCCACCGTGTGGCGACGGCGGGGGCGCCCGGGCGTCGGCAGACGCTCCCCGAGACGGTCCTGGAGTTCCTCGAGCACCGGCCGCTCGACGCCGACTTGAACCGCGCGGACTTTGTGCGGCTCGGCGTCGAGTACGTGGCGCACGTGGGCCAGGATGGCGAGGGGGAGAGGGGGGCCTGATGCAGCTGCTGCGCCTCCGCCTCGTGAACTTCCGGCAGCACGCCGATACCGAGCTCGAGTTCGGTCCCGGGATCACGGGGATCATCGGGCCGAACGGCTCCGGGAAGACGACGATCCTCGAGGCGATCGCCTGGGCGCTGTACGGCGCGCAGGCGGTGCGCGGGGACAAGGACTCGATCCGCCGGCTGGGCGCGAAGGGCCGGGCGGGGGTCGAGGTGGACCTCGAGTTCCGGCTCGGCGCCCACGAGTACCGCGTGACGCGCGGGCTCTCCACCGCGGCGCTCCACCAGGACGGCCAGGTGATCGCGAATTCCCTCAAGGCGGTCACCGACAAGCTCGAGCGCACGCTGGGAATGACTCACGACGAGTTCTTCAACACCTACTTCACCGGCCAAAAGGAGTTGGCGGTGATGGCGGCGCTCGGGAAGACCGAGCGGGCGGCGTTCCTGTCGCGCGTGCTCGGCTACGAGCGCTTGCGCGAGGCGCAGGAGCGGGTGCGCGAAGTCCGCAACGCCGTGGCGGCGGAGGTGCGGGGTCTCGAGGCCGGCCTCCCGGACGGCGCGGCCCTCGCCGCGGCGCGCCAGGCCGCCGAACACCGGCTGGCGGAGGCCCGGACGGCGGCGAAGGGCGTGGACGCCGCGCGCCGCGCCGCGGAGGACGCGCTGGGCCGCGAGGAGCCGCGCTGGAACGACTGGGTGACCCGCCGCGAGCGCACGCTGTCGCTCGACGGCGAGCGGCGCATGGCGGAGCAGGCGGTGGCGTCGTCGCGCCAGGAATTCCAGCGGCTCGACAAGGAGCTCGCGGATGCGCTCGCCGCCCGGGAGCAACTGCGCCTGCTCGGCGCCGAGCTCGCGCCGGTGGCCCGGCTGAAGCAGGAGGTCGCGGCGCTCGAGGGGCTGCAGCGTGAGACGGCGGCGCGGCGGGCAGAAGAAGCGCAGCTCGCCGAGCTGGCCCGTGCCGTACGAATGCTCGAGCGTCGCCTCACCGAGCTCGGCGACGTGGCGGAGGCCCTCGCCCGGGCGGATGCGGCGGCGCGCGGACTGCACGTGCGCCTGGAGACGGTCGAGCGCGCGGCGGAGCAGGAGCGGACCGCGTGGGTGCGAGACCGGCAGTATGCCGAGACGAAGCGCACCGAGCTGCTCAAACTGTACGAAGAGGTGAAGGAGCAGCGCGACCAGATCGTGAAGCTCGGCCCGGAGGGCACGTGTCCCACTTGCAAGCGGCCCCTCGGGCCGGAATACGCGGGCGTTCTGGCGCTGCTCGATTCTCAGCTGGAGGTGATCACCGGGGACGGGAAGTACTTCCGACAGCGGCTCGAGCAGCTCGCCCAGGCGCCCGCCAAGCTGCTGGATGCAGAGGCCGAGCGAGACCGGGTGCTCGAGGACAGCCGCAGCGCCAGTGCCCGGGCGGGGGAGCTGCGGGCGCAGGTCGAGGAGCGTGATCGCGCGAGCGCGGAGCTCGCGGGCGCGCGGCGGCGGGCGAGCGACCTCGAGCGCCAGCTCACCGCGCGGCCCGCCGGCTACGACGCCGCGCGACACGACGCGGTGCGGGCCGAGCTCGCGAAGCTCGAGCCGGTGGCGCTCGAGGCCGCGGCGCTGGAGGAGCGCGCCCGGCGCGCGGAGCGCCTGGTGCAGGAAGCGGAGCAGGCCGAGCACCAGCTGTCGATCGGCGAGCGCCGGGTGCGGGAGCTCACCGAGGCCGTCCGTGCCGAGGGCTTCTCGGACGCCGAGTACCGGCAGGCGAAGGATCGCTACGATCGGGCGGTGGGTGCCCTGCGCGAAGCCGAGCTCGCGGTCGTGGAGGCCCGCGGCGAGCTGAACCGCGCCGACGATGATCTGGTGGAGGCGAAGCGGCGGGAAGCCGAGCGGGCGCAGCGCGAGCGCCAGATCGCCGTGCTCAAAGCGCGCCAGCGCCTCCACAACGAGCTGGACCGCGCGTTCTCGGACCTGCGGGGTGAGCTGAACGCGCGCATGCGCCCCGAGATCGCCGAGCTCGCCTCCGGCTTCCTCGCCGACCTGACCGACGGCCGTTACGATGAGCTCGAGCTGACGGAGGACTACACGCTCACGATCCTCGAGGGCGGCGTACCGAAGCCGGTCATCTCGGGCGGCGAGGAGGACATCGCGAGCCTCGTGCTGCGACTCGCGATCTCGCAGATGATCGCCGAGCGGGCGGGCCAGCCGCTGTCGTTGCTCGTGCTCGACGAAGTCTTCGGCTCGCTCGACGAGGCCCGGCGCCTGCACGTCGTCGGCCTATTGCGCCGGCTGGCAGACCGCTTCCCCCAGGTCATCCTGATCACGCACATTGAGCAGGTGCGAGAGGGCCTCGATCGGGTGATCCGCGTGGACTTCGACCCGGCGCGCGGCGCCAGCGTCGTCCGGGACGACACCGCCACCCTAGGAGCCGCCGATGCGGGCGTGGCTGCCTGAGCGTCAAGTCTACGGGCCCGAGCCCGCGGGCGAGCGCGACACCGAGGGGCTGAACCGCGTCTTCGCCGATGCGTTCACCGACCGGTACCGCCGCGACGGGCTCGTGGGAGTCCGCGTGCCGCACCTCAATCCCCAGGTGTGGCGCTACGCCCTGCTCGATGCCGGTCCGGGCGCGATGCTGTGGCGCGACGAGGCCGGGCACGTGGTCGCCTTCAACATCGCCCACCGCTCGGGCGCCGAGGGGTGGATGGGACCCCTCGCCGTGCGGCCCGACCGCCAGGGCGCTGGCGTGGGGAAGACCATCGTTCGGACGGCGCTCGACTGGTTGCTCGAACAGGACGTGGCGACGCTGGGCCTCGAGACCATGCCCCGGACCGTGGAGAATATCGGGTTCTATGCGCGGCTCGGCTTCTTCCCCGGCCATCTCACGGTGACGCTGACCAACGACATCGTCACGCGCGGGCATCAGGCCCCGGCGCTGTTGTCGCAGCGCAAGAGCGCGGCGGGCAGCCAGGCGCTCGAGGCGGCGCGGGACCTCGTCGCCGCGCTCGCCCCGGGCTACGACTTCACTCGCGAGATCCTGCTCACCGCGGAGCTCGGCCTCGGCGACACGTCGCTCGTCGACGGCGACGGCCGACTGGACGCGCTGGTGCTGTGGCACTCGGCGCCGCTCGCCGAGGGCCGGCCGAAGGACGAGGTGCGCGTGCTCAAGCTCGCCGCCCGCGACCCGCGCACCTTCGATGCCGCGATCGCGGCGACCGAGGCCGCCGCGGCCCGGGTCGGCATCCGGCGCGTCGCCGTGCGATGCCAGACCCGCTTCGACGACGCCTTCCGCCGGCTCGTGGCCCGCGGCTATCGCGTCCGCTGGACCGACCTCCGGATGACCTACGAGGGCTACCCGGAGCGCCATCCGGGCCGCGGTGTGCTGCTCTCGAATTGGGAGATATGACAAATGCGGAATGCGGAATGCGGAGTGCGGAATTGACGGGCAGGTTCGATCACGAGTGACTACCTCTCGTCTCGAAAGTCGCTCGATCCATTCCGCATTCCGCATTCCGCACTCCGCATTCGTATGACCCTCGGCCTCCTCATCTTTGCGGCGACATACCTCCTCATCGCCATCCAACGCCTACCGTTCGTGCATCTCAACCGCCCGGCGGCGAGCCTGCTCGGCGCGGTCGCGATGGTCGTGCTCGGTGTGCTCCCGCTGAGGGACGCCTACGCAGCGATTGACTTCGACGTGCTGGTGTTCCTGCTCGGTCTCATGCTCATCGTCGGCTATCTCGAAGTGGGGAAGTTCTTCGAGTGGGCGGCCGAGTGGATCCTGCGGCGCGCCCGGACGCCCGAGCGGTTGCTGCTGGGCGTCGTGGTGGGAGGTGGACTCCTTTCCGCGCTGTTCGTGAACGACACCATCTGCCTCGTCGTCACGCCGGTCGTGCTGGCCGCGCTCGGGCCGCTGCGCGTCAAGCCCAACCCTTACCTGATCGGCCTGGCCATGGGCGCCAACGTGGGCTCCGTGGTGTCGGTCACCGGTAATCCGCAGAACATGCTGGTGGGGATCTGGAGCGGCGCCTCGTTCGGCGGCTTCCTCGCCCACATGCTGCCGGTGGGCGGCGGCGGTCTCGCGATCACCTACGGTTACCTCCGGTGGGCGTATCGCGCCGAGCTGCGCGAGCCGTTCCGCGGGCGGCTCGAGACCGTACCCGTGGCACTCGACCGCCCGCTGGTCCTCAAAGCGCTGGTGCTGTTCGGCGTCGCCGTGATCGCATGGCTCGGGGGCGGATCACTGCCCCTCGTCGCGATCACCGCGGGTGCGGTGATGGTGGCGGTGGCCCAGCGGGACCCGGCCTACGCGATCGACCGCGTCGAATGGTCGCTGCTGCTCTTCTTCGCCTCGTTATTTGTCGTCATGCGCGGCTTCGAGCAGACCGGAGCGGTGGCCTGGATCGATGATCACGCGCTGCGCCTGGTGCAGGGGGGCTCTCATTGGGGCGCGGCCGTGGCTGTGAGCGGCGTGATGACGACGCTGTCCAACCTCATCTCGAACGTCCCCGCCGTCATCTTGTGGCGCAACACCGTGCCGACCATCCCCAACCCGGATCTGATGTGGCGGGTGCTCGCGATGAGCTCCACCTTCGCGGGCAACCTGCTCCTCATCGGCTCGATGGCGAACCTCATCGTGGCCGAGCGCGCCCGAACCCGGGGCGTGCGCATCGGGTTCCGGGAGTACGCGCGGATCGGCGTGCCGGTGACGCTCCTGACGCTCGCATGGGGCATCGTTGTGCTGGTGCTGACCGGGTAATGGTGCGACTTGGGGGAGTGTAGGGGCGCAGCATGCTGCGCCCCCCCCCGATTCCCTCCGCGTGCCGGTCTAGCGGAGGCAGCCGATACGCTGCGTGGCCACGACCATGTCGTCAAACCAGACGCTGCCCGAGGCCGGGTCGGTGATGTAGTTCTGCGGCCAAAAGGCATTCAGCTTCAGGTCTGTCGTGGTCCGAAACTGGATGTCTGGCGGACCTGATGCAGTAGGCGAGTAATTGCACTGCGAGCCGTCGGCGCCAGCCGGGCAGAAGTGGTCCTGCACCCAGTACCCGTTCCCCGCGGTATCGGGGAAGCGCTATTCAGTCTGGCGTGAACCTCGACGCAGGCCCACGTGTTGTCCGCGGCGGTGAACGCGGTCCGGCTAATGAGCGCGTTTCCCCAGTAGGAGCCGCCGCAGCCCGAACAGGTATGCATCTTCATCCAGTAGTTGTAGAAATCGAAGACCGGATTGGGACCGCCGCTACCCCACACTGGCTCGATGCTAAAGGAGACCCGGTCGTTTCCGAGCGGTCTGATTCCCGCTTGGGGGCTCGGCCAGTCGCTGGGCGGGTTGTAGCCGCCGAACCACACACCCGTGTGGTGCCAGGGCACGCCCGCCTGGTACTTGGCGTACCAGCGCACGTAGAGCTCGTCCTGACCGGTGTCGAGGCGCTTGTACAGGTCGGTGGCTTGTGTGGCTGCATTTCCGCCGTCGGCGGTGAACTTCATCGACGCCGCCCCGCAACTCGCTGACGACTTGTCGGTGACCAGCGCCATGCCGCCTGCGTTCTTGTAGTCCTGATAGCGCGACGTCACCGCCGCCACCGAGCCCTCCTCGAAGTTCTCGGCCCAGACCACGGCCGGATCGCCGGCGATCCCCTGATCGCAGGGGTAACGATCGGCAAGGCGTTGTCCTCCCGAAGGTGGCGACGGTGGGGTGGGGGTGTTCGCATCTTTGCACGCTGCCGCCAGGAGCAGAGCTCCCCACATGAGTCCCCGATGGACGGCCCTCCGGCAGCGTGAATCGAGGACGCGATTGCTCGTAGCATCTTGCACGGAGCACCTGCCTTTCGGACTCGTGGCGCTCCCGCAATGACTACGCGCTGTCCGGATCCGATGCCGGTGACGCCGCTCACGTCGCTCCGGGGCAGGTGTCTTCGCGATCATCGCCAGCGCCCTGAGCGCCGTCGCCGACGCGCCACACCGTTGCATGCCTGCACGCAGGCTCGACCGGCGCCACGGCCACGGTTTGCTGACCCCAATCCGCGCGGCGGAGGCGCGACGGTTTCGGAACCAATTTTGCCCCCCGTCGACGTGGTTTTTCAACCGTCACGGAGAGGTGGCCATGCAATTAGCCGCGCGCATAGTCGCTCTCGCATTGCTGGCCGCACTGGCGGCGTGCGAGACCATGTCGAACCCGGCTCAGCAGACGCCGGATACGACCAACGGCACGGCGGCCGTGGAGGCCGTGCCCGGGCAGTACATCGTTGTATTGCAGGACAACGTCGCCGATCCGTCGACCGTCGCGAGGGATCTCGTCCACGCAGCCGGCGGGTCGCTGCTCCACGTCTACACCAGCGCGATCAAGGGTTTCGCGGCGCGCCTTTCCCCTCTCGCGGCGGCCGCGCTGCAGAGCAACCCGTTGGTCGCGTACGTCGAAGCCGATCAGGTGATGAGGGCCGACGTGACGCAATCCATGGACGCGAACGGGGACCCCTGGGGACTCGACCGTATCGACCAGGGAGCGCTGCCCCTCTCCAGGACCTACAGCTATACGGCGACGGGCACCGGCGTCCACGCCTACATCATCGACACCGGGATCTGGACGCTGCACCCCGAGTTCGGCGGCCGGGCGAATAACGTCTTCGACGCTTACCACGCCACGGGCGAGGACTGCAACGGCCACGGCACTCATGTCGCGGGGACCATCGGCGCCGCGACCTACGGCGTGGCCAAAGGGGTTTCCCTGCACGGGGTGCGGGTGCTGAGCTGCGCCGGCCTCGGCCTCACCTCCGACGTGATCGCGGGCGTCGACTGGGTGACGGCGAACCACGTCAACCCCGCCGTGGCGAACATGTCGCTCGGCGGCGGCAAGTCGTCGGCGCTGGACCAGGCGGTCACGAGCCTCTGGAACTCCGGCGTGTTCCTCGCGGTCGCGGCCGGGAACGACAACGTCGACGCGTGCACCGAGTCGCCCGCGGGTGCTCCCAGCGTCTTCACCGTCGCGGCGTCGGAGAAGACCGATGCCAAGGCGTCGTACTCGAACTGGGGCGGCTGCGTCGAAGCGTACGCACCGGGATCGGCGATCAAGTCGACCTTCCTCGCCGGAACTACCATGACGCTGAGCGGCACGTCGATGGCGACGCCGCACGTGGTCGGCGTCGCGGCGCTCTACAAGGCAACCTTCGGCGACGCGGCGTCCGCCACGGTTTCGAACTGGATCATCACCAACTCGACGACAGGAGTGATCACAGGAAACGGGAACGGCACGCCAAATCGGCTGCTGTTCAAGGGAACGCTGTGAAGCGCTTGCGCTGAGAGCGGGAATCGCCACTCATGGAGCGCGCCCCGTTCGGTTCATAGTCGAGGAGATCGATTACGGTTGTCGACGGCGGCGTCGCCCGGGAGCACGGGCGGCGCCGCTGTCACGACAGGAACTTCGGCGCGCCCGCGACCATGCGGCGGGCGAACAAGACCACGGCCAGGGCGTACAGCACCTGCGCCGGCCCGCTGCCCACGTGCATCGCGAACACGAGGATGCCCCACAGCACGAGCAGTGCGATGGCGGCCACGAGCGTCAGATTCATGTGAATGCCCTCGATTCGGCGTGACGAATTCGCGTGACGATGTCGCGTGACGTCTTCGCTTGACGTTTTCGGTCCACGTAGTATTGTAGTGACAGGAACGGGGAGAAGAATTATTGAGCCAACAGCTCGATCGTGGACCCAGATACTGTGACCGATGTCATGCCCCCGCGTGGGGAAGGCAAACGCCATGGTGAGGGACCAGTCATAACTTTCGGGCTTCAATAATCCTCTTCGTTCCGGTCGTACCGGTCGGCCGGGCCGCGTTACAGCGGTTCCGGCCGACCGCGTTTCTGCCGGATGATCTCCCAGAAATACTGCGGTGCGAGCAGGCGCTTCCGTCCGACCGCGAACTCGATCCCGAGAATCACCATCCATACCCCGTACGCGATCGCCACGGCTTCGCGCAGGCTCGGCTGCAGGAACTGCGCCAGCCAGAGCACGAACAGCACGGTCGCGTCGCGCCAGTCGAACTCCATGTTCGCGAGCACCATCATCGCGAGCCCGGATTGCAGGAGGGTGAGCAGGATTTCGAGCCGCTGGGGCCCGTCGAAGTGGAAATCGACCCACACACCATGATGGCGGAGACTGGAGTAGCCGTACACGAGCGGGATCATGGCGGCGAGCACCGTCCACTGGTTGATGTTGCTCGACACCATGTTCATGAGCGCCATCGGGGCGCGGGTGACGCGCCGGGCCCAATAGAACGCCGAGACCTTCTCCGGGAACTCGGAAAGAAACGGCGCCACCCACTGCACCAGCACGAACTGGCTCACGCCGAGGAGCCCCGCCACCGCGAGCATCGATTCGAGGAACGGGTGCGCGGTGAGGTACAGCAGCGCGCCGCCGCCGCCGAACAGCGCGGCGATCGCGAGCGGTCGACGCCAGCCGGGCTGCCGGTACGCCCAGCGGGACACCGCCGGGGCGTCCGCGATGTGGTCGACGCCGTGCGGGGCGTTGCGGAACAGGACCGCGAGGTAGACGAGGTACAGGGTGAGGAGCACCACCGCGTCGACCCAGCTGAAGCTCCGCTTGAAGAGGATCACGCCGAAGTACAGGAGCGGCGGCACGAGCCCCACGATCTCGACCGCGTGCTCGCGTTCGAGCCGGATTGCGGGGAGTAGGGGCGCAGCATGCTGCGCCCCTCCAGTCGCCCGCTTGCGACCGGAGACGGCGAACACGAAGTAGATCATCGGCCATCCGAGCCCGAGTAGGAGTCGGATGGCGCCGGTGAGGTTCGCGATCGCCAGGTGCGCGCGCTCGGGCTCCCGCCCGGCGTCCCAGGCGATCACGGCCTCGACGGCGAACTCGGGAAGGGTCTGCAACCAGGCGAGGATCGCGAGGGCGAGGCCCTGCGAGATGAGGAATTGTGCGGCTTCCGCACCCCAGGCGACGAGGAAGGCCGACGTGAGAATGCTGGGAAACGTCCACAGCGCGGACAGCGCGGAGCCTCCCGCCGTGGACAGGAAAGCGAGTACCTTTAGTTTCACGTGCGCCGAAGATAGTCCTGGCCCGGAGGCTCAACAAGCATGGGACGCGACAAGATGAAGTCGGCCAGCCTGCACGGCTTCCACGACGAGCACACCGAGCCGCTACCGCCCGCGTCGGCGCCCGGCGCGCGCACGCCGTTCGAAAGTCTCGTCCGCGAGATGCTCGACCAGCTCGGCGAGGACCCGAGCCGCGAGGGCCTCCGTCAGACCCCGGCCCGTGTCGAGACGTCCCTCAAGTGGCTCACCCGCGGCTACCACATGTCGGTCGCGGATGTGATCGGCGACGCGCTGTACAGCGAGCGGCACGAGAACTTGGTGTGCGTGCGCGACATCGAGATTTACTCGTTGTGCGAGCACCACCTGCTGCCGTTCTTCGGCCGGGCGCATGTCGCCTACTTGCCGAACGGGCGCTTGGTCGGGCTCTCCAAGATCCCGCGCGTGATCGAGGTGTTTGCCCGCCGGCTCCAGGTGCAGGAGCGACTCACCGACCAGGTGGCGGACGCGCTCATGGACGTGCTCGATCCGCGCGGCGTGGGGGTGGTGATCGAGGCGTACCATCTCTGCATGATGATGCGCGGCGTCGAAAAGCAAAACTCCAAGACGGTCACGAGCGCCCTGCGGGGCGCCCTGCTCCAAGACGCGAAGACCCGGGACGAATTCCTGCGGCTGGTGCACGGCGGCCGGGGCCCGGGGTGAGCGACGCGTCCCCCGCCCCCCTCGCCGGGAAGCTCGCCCTCGTCACCGGCGCCTCGCGCGGCATCGGCCTCGCCGTCGCCGAGCTGCTGCTCGCCGCGGGGGCGCACGTCGTGCGGCTCGCCCGCAGCCTGGTCGACGGCACGGCCAACGGTCGGACGGACCTGCGCTGTGACGTGACCGATCCCGCGGCCGTGGAGCGGGCCGTCGGCCGCGTCCTGACCGACCTGGGGGTCCCGGACATCGTGGTGAACAACGCGGGCATCTTCTTCATCAAGCCCGTCGCGGAGACGACCCCCGACGAGTTCGCCCGCACGATCGCCCTGAATCTCATGGCCCCCTTCCTCGTGACGCGCGCCCTGGTCCCACACCTCGTGCGGCGCGGCGCCGGCCACCTCGTCACCATCGGCTCCATCTCCGACCACGTGGCGTTCACGGGCTCGACCGCCTACGCCGCGAGCAAGTTCGGCCTGCGCGGGATGCACGAGGTGCTGCGGGCCGAGTTGGCGCGCACGGGCGTCCGAACCACGATCGTCTCGCCGGGACCGGTGGACACGCCCATCTGGGACCCGATCGACCCCGATGCGCGGCCGGGATTCACCAAGCGCAGCGCCATGCTACAGGCGGGCGACGTGGCAGAGGCCGTCCTGTTCGCGGTCACTCGAGCCCCGCGCGTCGATGTCACGGAAGTCCGCCTGCTGCCGACGGTCTATACGCTGAGGGGCTAGATGAGGCACGTTTCCCCTTTCCCGTTTCCCGTCCTCGCGGTGCTCGCCGCGCCGCTCGCCGCACAGCAGTCCCTCCCCCCGCTCCCGGACACGACCGGCTTTGGTGTCCACGTGCTGGCGATCGCTCGCGCGCCCGACCAGTCGCTGTGGGTCGGCACCTACGGCCAGGGGATCTTCGTGCTCAGGCAGGGAGCCGGGAGCTGGGAGCAGCTGAAGCACTCGAGCGACACCACCGCCCGGTCGATTTCCTTCGACCTCGTCCACGCCTTCGGGTTCGGCCCGGGGGGCGAGATCTGGTACGGCACGGTGGGGAACGGGTGGGGCCTGTCGACCGACGGCGGCAAGACCTGGACGAACTGGGAGCTCAAACAGCTCGGCCCCGCGTGGCAGTACGTCGCGCCCAACGGCATCGTCACGCGGGGCGACACCGTGTACGTGGGCACCGCCGACGGCATCAAGCTGTCGTGGGATCGCGGCGCGACCTGGGCGGAGATCACCGACGCAGGGGGGGACGTCACGGCACCGCATCCGTGGGGTCGGCTGCGCAGCCGGTACGTGCTCGCGCTCACCCGCGGCTCCGACGGAAGCGTGTGGGCCGCCCACCTGCGGGGACTCGCGCGCTCGACCGACGGCGGGCGTACCTGGACGGAATACCCCACGCCGGCGCGGTGTCCCCCGCCGGGCGCCGAATGCGTCAACCGGGTGCGGGAGCTCGCACCGGATACCGGGAGTCTGGTCTGGGTGGGGACGGAGCGGGGGTTGTACCGGCTCGATCCGACACGCGGCGCGTGGCTCGATAAACGGGGGAATCCGGCCTGCCCGGTCGGCCCCGTGGCGAAAGGCTGTCGTGTCGAGCTACCGCCGGTGCAGGCACTGGTCCGCGCAGGGCCGGGCCAGGCGTTCGCGGCCACGCGCGACGGCGTGTACGCGGAGGACGGCGACGCGCTCAACGTCTGCGACATGACGCGGAGCGTCAGCGCGCTGTTGCTGCTCGCGCCAGGGGTCTACGCCGCCGGGAGACCCACCGGCCTGGGGACCTGCCGCATCGATCAGCGGTTGACGCTGGTGGGCGTCACCTACCAGGAGCGACCCGACACGGACTCACGCGGCACTCGACACACGTGGTTCGGACGGCCCATCGCGCTCACCGACCAGCCGTACATCGACCAGACGTACCGCTACGGCTCGACGATGGGCGGGAATTTCCAGGAGCATCAAGGCGTCGAGTTCAACAACCCCGACGGGACGCCGGTGCAGACGATCGGCGACGGCGTGGTCGTGTTCGCGGGGCTGGCGGAGCGCGGGGCGAACACGGTCGCCATCCGCCACGACCGAAAGCTCAAAGGTCTTTTCGTCTTTTCGACGTACTACCACAACGCGCGGCTCC
The DNA here is from genome assembly GCA_003220905.1 of Gemmatimonadota bacterium. Taxonomy (GTDB): domain Bacteria; phylum Gemmatimonadota; class Gemmatimonadetes; order Gemmatimonadales; family GWC2-71-9; genus AG41. Next base: position 12,950 of record QHTS01000102.1, read on the forward strand.
TCGCGTCGGTGGGCCAGCGCGTCAAGGCGGGCGACGTGATCGCGCTGGTCGGCAACACGGGCCGCGCGACCAACGACCACCTGCATCTTGAGATCCACGTCGCGCCGGT
>QHTS01000381.1 GCA_003220905.1 Gemmatimonadota bacterium
CCGCCACCGCGAGTTGTTCCCAGACTTCGCGGCCACAGGCTGTGCGTTCGTGGTATCGGCCGTGGAGTCGCTCTCGGAGGTCGTGCTCGCCCGCCTCGAGAAGGGGCACACGCGCGCGGACGTGCAGGTCGCGCTCGATGTCCTGCGCCGAGCGGGGAACGCGCTCCGACCCTCGTTCGTTCCTTTCACGCCATGGGCCACGATCGGGGATTACCTCGAGCTGCTCGATTGGGTGACGTCCGAGGAGATGGTCGATCAGGTCGATCCCGTCCAGTTCGCCATCCGGCGTGGCTCACCGCGCCGTGGTTTTGCTGAGCGGAGCCAACCGAGAGCCAGTTGGGCTCTGTCGAGCGAGAAGCAGCGGGCCGGCACGAAGCATCCCTGTCAGCTTCCTGACAGGTTCGCGGGATAGCTTTCTCCGCGCGGCGACATGTCACTCTCAATACGACTGGTGCGTCTCTCAGTGCTCGCCACCGGCCTGTACGGCCCCGCGGTGGTCTCGCTTTCCGCCCAGCAGCCGGTCACGCGCGCTCAAGCGGCGGCTGCCGCGCTCGCTCGCGGCGCGCGCGCCGCGTTCGGTCGCGCCGACACGGTGGCGGCCGGCGGGGTGCTGCGCGGCGCGCGCGCCTACCCTAACCCCTCGTTCGCCGCGACTTACACAAAGGACGCCCCGCGCTACCATTACATCGCCGATCTGCTCCTCGACCTCCCGTGGCTCCGCTCGGTGCGAATCGGCGCCGCGGCGGCGGCCCGTGACGCCACCGGCTTCGGGTTCGCGTTCGAGCGCGCCGCCATCCGCTTCGACGTCGACACCACCTACACCCGGGCCCTCGCCGCGGCGGCGCACGCGCGGCTGTCGCGCCGTAACGCGCGCGACGCCGACAGCCTGCTCACGATGGCCCGGCTGCGCCGCGAGGTGGGCGACGTGAGCGAGCTGGACGTGCGGCTCGCCGAGGTGAACGCCGGCCAGCTCGAGAACGTCGCGGTCGACGACTCGCTCGCCGCGCTGGACGGGTTGCTCGCCGTGCAGCTCGCGATAGGCCTTCCGGCCGAGACGGCCAGCATCACCCTGGCCGACTCGCTGGTGCCGCCCCCCGACCTTGCACCGGCTCCCGCAGGGGAGCCGCTACGCGTCGCGGCAGCCACAGCGGCCCTGCGCTCCGAGGACCGGAGTCTCGCGCTCGCCCTCCGCAGCGTGATCCCGGCGCCGAGTCTCCAGCTGGGGGTGGAGCGCGGCGATCCGGCAGACCCCGCCCAGGGCGTGCTGCCGACGGTCGGGCTGGCGCTCGCGCTGCCACTCTTCAACCGGAACGGCGGCGAGATCGGGCAGGCGCGGGCGGCGCGCGACCGCGCGCAGGCGAACCTCGACTTGACCCGCCGGGAGTCCGCGGCGGACGTCGCACGCGCGCGCCGCAGCTTCACGGCCGCGCTGGCGCGCCTCGAGCGCGACCGGCGGCTGCTCGCGAGCGCGGACCGCGTCGCGGCGATGTCGTTGCAAGCGTATGCCGAGGGCGCCATTCCCCTCGCCAACGTGCTCGAGGCGCAGCGCAACGCACGCGAGGCGCTGGGCCGCTACATCGACGATGTCGCCGCGACGAACGACGCGGCCGGCGTTGTGCGCCTGGTCACCGCCTCCGCCGGCGAGCCGTGAGACGCCTGCTCGCGTTGCTCGCGGTCGCCGCCGCCTGCCGCGATCGCGCCGGCGCCGACGATGCAGAGTCGGCCCGCGCCCAGGCCGCCGTCGCGGCGCAGACGGCAGTCGCGACCGCGCAGCCGTTCCCCCGCATCGTGCGCGCCATCGGCACAGTGACGCCCCGCCCAGGGCGCTTCGCGGAGCTCGCGGCACCGGCACCGACACGGGTGGCGCGCATCTTCGTCACACCGGGCCAGCGGGTCGCCGAGGGCGACACGCTGATCGAGTTCGAGCGGGCGCCGTTCGATGCCACGGCGCAGAGCGCCGCCACCGCGCTCGCGACGGCGCAGCGCAACTTCGCGCGCGCCGTGCGCCTCGTGCAGGCGGGGATTCTGCCCCAGAAGGATTCGGACCAGGCGGCCTCCGAGCTGGCGCAGGCGCAGGTGGCCGCCGTGACCGCCCGGCGCGCCCAGCAGCTCGCCACCCTGCGCGCCCCACTCGCCGGCGTCGTCACCCGCATGAGCGCCGTGCTGGGCGCCTCGGTCGACGCGACCCAGCCGCTCGTCCAGATCGCCGACCCCGCGGCGTTCGACGTCGTGTTCAACGTGTCGCCCGCAGAAGCCGCCGAGATCCGCGATGGAGACTCCGTGTCGCTCTCGGCCCGCGAGTCCGGGCGGGGCGACCCGCTCGGCGCGGCCGTCGTCACCGGAGTCGCGGCCGCGGTCGATTCCCTGTCCCGCGCGGTCGCGGTCCGCGTGCGGCTGCGCCGCCGCGACCGACCCCTGCGGATCGGGGAATCGGTGTTCGGGCGGCTCGTCACCGCGGTCGAGCCGCACGCCGTGACCGTCCCCGTCGCCGCGCTGGTGCCCGCGCCGGGTGGCGAGGGCTTTCAGGT
>QHTS01000103.1 GCA_003220905.1 Gemmatimonadota bacterium
CGTCATCCGCTGGCACCACGAGCGCTACGACGGGACCGGCTATCCCGACCGCCTGTGCGGCGACGAGATCCCGGTGGCGGCACAGATCGTGGGTATCGTGGACGTGTACGACGCCCTCACCACCACGCGCCCTTACCGCCCGGCGTTCTCGCGGGCGGCGGCGCTCGCCACGATCGACCGCTGCCGCGGGCACTGGTCGGACGCGGTGTTCAGCGCCTTCTGCACGGCGCTGGCTCTCGCCGGGGCCTCGCACCAGTAGCTCACCCGTTCGTGTCCTCACCCCCTGTCCCCCTCTCCGCAATGCAAGGAGAGGGGGTACGAACGGATGACCTCCCGAAGCTCGCGGGTCGTCTCCCCTCTCCCGAAGGGAGAGGGGAACAAGGTGTGAGGACCGGTCAGGTCGTCGCCGGGTGCGGACGGAGCGCGCAGCTGCACCGCATCCGCGCGGCGTCGGGCGCGGAGCAACGTCCAATGCCGACCAGCATGATCATCGCATAGCCATAGTGCAGCACCTCGGAGTGCACGAGCCAGGCCTGCACCAGATGCTCGGCCCAGTGGGCGATGACGATGACGAGGAACGCCTGAAGTGCCCGTTTGTGCCACGGGCCGTTGAGCTTGCCGAAGAACGTGTCAGCGGTGTCTGCCATGCGGGGCAGATTATGCGCCGCCTCGGCTGGGGGCGGCAAGGGCTCAGTGCGCGGTTACCGCTATCCCTTCCTCCCGAACCGCTCGAAGCGGTACGCGAGTTCCGGACCTCCGTCACCCTCGTACGCAAGCTGGGCGACGAGCAGCGCGAACGGCTCGGTGTAACGGGCGATCCGTAAGGGCCCAGCGTCCACAGGATCGAACCCCACGTCGCGGATCAGCTCAGCGGCGATCTTCTTGCCGCTCGCGTCGTCCCCGCAGTAGACGAGACTCGGTCTACTGGCCTTGCGCCGACGCTCGAACACGCCAAACAGCACCTCGCTCGGCACGGTGTTAAAAGCGGAGACGACCCGAGCCTTGGGAACTCGCTTCGCAAGCTCCTCCGCACCGGAAGCGGTGTGCCCGATGACGAGCGCAGTGTCGTCGGCATTCATCGGCAGCGAGCAGCTGACGATGACCTTGCCCGACACGTCACCTGCTTGTTTCAACACGTCGTCGACTCGAAACCAGTGCACGGCCAGCAAGAGTGCGTCCGCTTCGCTCGCGGCTTCACCCGGCGTGCCGGACCGCGCCTTCTCCTGCGCCTCACGTGCCAGCTTCTTCAGCTTCTGCTCGCTGCGCGCGTAGCTGAAGACTACTTCATGTCCGGCGCGCGCCCAGATCGTTCCGAGCTTGGCGCCCATCAATCCCGAACCCAGAATGCCGATGCGCATCTCAGAGACCGGTCCTTTTCTCCAGGTGTTCCGGGTAGCGCGCGCCTTGAATCGCGATCCGTGAGGCGGCGCTCTCGATTGCGCGCAGATCCTCGGCGCTCAGTTCGATCGCCGCTGCTGCGATGTTCTCGTCCAGGCGCGCCAACTTCGTAGTGCCGGGGATCGGCACAATCCACGGCTTCCGGGCAAGCAGCCACGCGAGCGCGGTCTGCGCCGGCGTCGCCTTGTTTCGGTTCGCGATCGTGCGCAGCACATCCACCAGCGCCAGATTCGACTTCCGAGCCTCAGGCGTGAAGCGCGGGACGATGTTGCGGAAATCCGAGCTCACGAACGTCGTCTTCTCGTCGATCGTGCCCGTCAGGAAGCCCTTGCCGAGGGGACTGAACGGCACGAACCCGATGCCGAGCTCCTCCAGGGTTGGCAGCAGCTCGTCTTCAGGGCGTCTCCACCACAGGGAATACTCACTCTGCACGGCCGTCACCGGCTGCACCGCGTGCGCGCGGCGGATCGTGCGCACGCCTGCTTCAGACATCCCGAAGTGTTTCACCTTTCCTTGCCGGATTAAGTCTGTGACCGTTCCCGCCACGTCTTCGATCGGCACGTTGGGGTCGACACGGTGCTGATAATAGAGATCCAAAACGTCTGTCCGGAGCCGTTTCAGCGAACCCTCGACGCTTTGTTTGATGCGCTCGGGCCGGCTGTCTTGCATCTGCTGCCCGCCGGCATCACGTCCGATCCCGAACTTCGTGGCGATCACCACCTGTGCGCGCACCGCTGCCAACGCCTCGCCAACGAGCTCTTCGTTGGTGTACGGACCGTAGATCTCGGCGGTATCGAAGAATGTGACGCCGCGTTCAACGGCCGTGCGGATCAGCGAGATCATCGCGTGCTTGTCTGGTGGGACACCGTAGCTCTGGCTCATCCCCATGCAGCCGAGACCCAGCGCCGACACTTCGAGACCCCGCTTTCCCAATTTGCGCTTCTGCATGTTGTCTCCTTAGGGCTTCACCATGACTTTGATTGCCTCGCGCTCGTCGTCAGGGAGTTACCTCATGTTCCGACGGGCGCGGGCTCGTCGAGAGCGAGCGAGGTGGACAGCTTGCGGTAGGCGTCGATCTGCGCCTGGAGATCGGCCACGTGCTGCTCGGCGAGGGCGATGGCATCGGCGCCGGCGATGAAGCGGCGCGGCGGCGGCTCCTCGCTGGCGATCGCGACCAGCGCTCGCGCGAGCTTGGCCGGGTCGCCGCCTTGCCGGCCGCTCTGTGCCTGCCACCACTTCTGCTGCTCCGCCGTGCGGTCGGCGTAGTCCTCGATGGACGGCTCGGCATAGGTCACGGACGCCGGCTCCAGGAGCTCGGTGCGGAAGAACCCCGGGTTGACGATGGTGGTGGTGATGCCGAACGGCGCGACCTCTTGCTCCAGCGACTCCATCCAGCCCTCGACGCCAAACTTCGACGCGGCGTATGCCGAACAGAACGCAAAGCCGACCAGCCCCGCGGTCGATGAGATCGAGATAATGTGCCCAGAGCGCTGCTTGCGCATGACCGGCAGGACGGCGCGGGTGACATTCATCGGGCCGATGAGGAGCGTCCCCAACTGCCGGTCTATCTGCTCCGGCGCCAGCTCCTCGAAGTAGCCGGCAAAGAAGTTGCCGGCATTGTTGACCAGCACGTCGATGCGGCCGAACCGGTTGACAGCGGCACGCACAGCCGCCTCGGCATCGGTACGGCTGGTGACGTCCAGCTTGACGACCAGTAGGTCGTCCGACTCACCCACGGCCTTGGCCACGACGTCGGGGTCCCGGCCGGTGCCCACCACCGCGTGGCCGGCGGCCAGGGCGGCTTTGGCGAAATCGACGCCCATGCCACGGGCGGCTCCAGTAATGAACCAGATCTTCTGGTTAGCCATGGTACCTCATTCCCTTCTTGATGTCATTCACATCGTGTAACCCGGCTTCTTGTACAGCTGCGCCGAGGTCTCAACGATGTCGGGTTTATAAACCTTCTCAGCCCAGTCCCGCGCTGTGACTTCTTCGATGGCGACCGAGACGGACTCGTCTCCGTAGTTCAAGACGTTCATGACGTCTTTGACGATTGCCTCGGTGAGTCGCCGCTTCTGCTGCTCG
>QHTS01000382.1 GCA_003220905.1 Gemmatimonadota bacterium
GCGACCGCCGCGACCGTCGCCGCGACGGATCTCTACCTCGCCCTCACCCACCGGCTCTGGTCCGCCACGATCGGCCAGTCGAAGACGCCGCTGTCGGTCGAGTTCATCCGCGCGTCGACGATTGTGGAGCTACCGGAGCGCTCCATGGCCGTCGACTCGCTCTCGCCCAACCGGGATGTCGGTGTCAAGCTCGAGTGGAACACCGCCGGGGCGCTGGCGCTCCAGGGCGGGGTCTTCAACGGCGACGGCGTGAACCACGCCGTGAACCGGGACAAGCGATTTCTCTACGTGGGACGCGCGGTCGTCCGCGCCGCGAAGGGCGCCTACCTGGGAGTGTCCACCGCTGCGAAGCCCGACACCACCACCTGGGACGCCGAGGCGTGGGTCGAGCGGGGTCGCGTCGCGGTGCGGGGCGAGTTCCTTGCTCGGCACCGCTCGATCGTCGACGCGACGACCCTGGGCTGGTACGCCCTCGGCGCCTACGGTGTGGTGCCCAAGCGGCTCCAGCTCGTCGGCCGCGTCCAGCAGTTCGACCCGAACGATCGGGTGAGGACCGACCGGATCACGGGCTATACCGGGGGAGTGCAATACTTCTTCTCGGGCGACGACTTGAAGCTGCAGCTCGAGTACACGGTGTTCGATGAGCAGGGCCCGGCCGTGAGTAACAACCGGGTCATCGTCCAGATGCAGGCGAGGTGGTGATGGGCGGACGGCCGGACCGTCGGACTGTCGGACTGTGGCTCGTCGCCGTGATGGGCCTCCTGTCCGCCCGTCCGGCCGTCTGCCAGTCCGACCAGATCATCCTCGCTACCACCACCTCCACACGTGACGCGGGCCTGCTCGACTCGCTGCTGCCCGTGTTCGAGCGCCGCACCGGATACACCGTGAAGGTGATCGCCGTGGGGAGCGGGCAGGCGCTCGCGATGGGCCGGCGCGGGGACGCGGACGTGGTGCTGTCGCACGCGCCGGAGGCGGAACGCGCGTTGGTCGATAGCGGCTACTTCGTCAGCCGCCGCCTCGTGATGCACAACGACTTCCTGTTCGTCGGCCCTCCCGGCGATCCGGCGGGTCTGCGCGGCATGACGGACCCCGTCGCGGCCCTGCAGCGGATCGCGCAGCGCGAGGCGTCGTTCGTCTCCCGCGGCGACCAATCGGGGACCCACCAGATGGAGCAGAAGCTGTGGCGCGTCGCCGGAATCCGGCCGCCGGGCGCCGGTGGCTGGTACACCGAGTCCGGCCACGGCATGGGCGAGACGCTCCAGATGACCGACCAGAAACGGGCCTACACGATCACCGACCGCGCGACCTATCTCGCGTGGCGCGACAAGCTTCAGCTCGTCCCGGTGGTCGAGGGGGATCGCCGGCTGTACAACGTCTACCACGTGCTCGAGCTGAATCCCAAGAACGCCCCGCGGATCAACCTCGCCGGCGGCCGGGCGTTCGCCGACTTCCTGGTGTCGCCGGAGGCACAAGCCTTGATCGGCGAGTTCGGAAAGGCGCAGTTCGGCCAGAGCCTGTTCGTGCCGGATGCGGGAAAGGAAGCGTCTCGATAGGAGACAACGCGTGTCTCCCAGGGGGGTCACGGCCGGGTGCGCTTTAACAGCTTCGGGGCACGGACGGTCCACCTAGAACCGGCATGGTTCTTGATCTGTTAGGCCGGCTAGCTATATAGAGGATAGCCCCATGATGCTTCCACTGCTGCTTTCGCTCGCCGTTGCCACGGCCGACGATCCACCGGTCAAAGTCTGGCTCAATCACGACAACTATTTCCAGCGCGGCGACAAGGCCCGGGTCAACGTGAGGTTGGCCGACGACGGGTATCTGCTCGTGCTCCGCGCCGACGCCGAGGGGCGCGTGCGGGTGCTGTTCCCGCTCGACCCGTCGAACGACAACTTCGTGCGCGGCCACGAGACCATCGAAGTGCGGAGCCGGGGCGATCGCGAAGCGTTCTACGTGGACGATCGCGAAGGCTCGGGGCTGGTGCTCGCCGCCCGGTCCACCACGCCGTTCAAATTCGACGAGTTCGTGCGCGGCGACCACTGGGACTACCGCGTGCTCGACGCGCGGCAGTCCGGTGACGACAAGGAAGCGGCGCTGCTCGACATGGTGCAGCGCATGACCACCGAGGGGCGCTTCGACTACGACGCCGTCACATACGTGGTCGCGTCGGCGCGGGCCTACTACGACTCGTACTATCCCAGGTACACCGCGTTCGGCTTCGGCTACGGTTGGGGCTCGCCGTACAGGTACGGCTTGTATAGCACGTGCTACGACCCGTTCTTCTACGATCCGTTCCTGTGCTACGATCCGTTCTTCTACTCACCGTACCGCTACAGCTTTGCGTTCGGGTTCGGGTACCGGCCGTACATCTTCTATGGCGGCGGATACCGGTTCTATAACCGGCCGCGCCGTCTCTTCATCAACCGCGTGCGCACGGGTACCGGTGTGCAGATGTACTTCAAGGATCAGCTTGGCACCAACACGGCCGTCGGCGGCGTGGGCCCGAGGTTCCGCGTCCCCGACGGAACGCTGGTGGCGCGGCGGCGCCCCGACGTGACGTCGGTGCGCGAGCGCGATGTCATGCGGCGTGACGGCGGTGACCGAGTGGCCTTCCCGGCGCGGGACCGTGGCGAGGTGCGCGATCGCGGTGACCGTCCCGACCGTTCCACGCCCACGGCGCGCGAGCCCGAGCGGCGTGGCGGGGACCGGGGCAGGGAAGCCGGGGGAGCCGGGGGAGATCGTGACGGCGGGCGCGCCGCCCCCGAGCGGCGCGGCGGTGGGGGTGGGGGCGGGGGCGATCGGGTGAGCGCTCCGCGCG
>QHTS01000105.1 GCA_003220905.1 Gemmatimonadota bacterium
CCGCGGCTGCACGCCATCACCGACGAGCGGATCGCCCGCCGGCCGGACCTGGACACAGTGGCGCAGCTGCTCGCGGCTGGCGGTGGCGCGCATCTCGCCTTCCACGCCCGCGGGCGCGGGCTCTCGGGACTGGACCATTACGAACTCGCCGTCCGACTGTCCGCCTGTCCGCCCGCCCGCCTATTCGTGAACGACCGCCTCGACGTCGCGCTCGCGGTCGGCGCGGCGGGTGTCCAACTGGGACAGGGGAGCCTCCCGCCCGCGGACGCGCGCCGCTTGAACGCCGGCTGGTGGATCGGCAAGTCGGTGCACGACTTGCGCGAGGCGGAGGCCGCGCACGCGGGCGGTGCCGACTATCTTTTGGTGGGGCCGGTGTTCCCGACCGCCACCCATCCCGACCGAGCGCCGTTGGGCTCCGCGCGGCTGAAGGAAATCGTTGGCCTCGGGTTGCCGGTCGTCGCCATCGGCGGGGTGACGCCGGAGCGGATTCCGGAGCTGATGGCCGAGGCGGCTATCCACGGTGTCGCCGCGATCAGGGCGCTGTGGCACGCGGCCGATCCGGCGGACGCCGCGCGGCGGATGCTCCAGGAGCTGAACGGATGAACGACATGGTCGACGTCACCGTGAACGGGGAGGTTCGCGCGGTGGCGCGGGGCGCCACGCTGCTCGAGCTGCTCGAATCGCTCGCGCTCGACCCGCGCGCCGTCGTCGTGGAGCACAACCGCACGATCGTCCGGCGCCCGCGGCTCGCCGCGGTGACGGTCGCGCCGGGCGACGCGATCGAGCTGGTGCATTTCGTCGGAGGGGGTTGATGCTCGACATTCCTTTCACCATCGGCGGGCGCTCGTTCCACTCGCGCCTCATGGTGGGCACGGGGAAGTACCGGGACAACGATACGATGGCCCGGGCGATCGAAGCATCCGGGGCCGAGATCGTGACCGTGGCGGTCCGGCGCGTGGACCTGGATCGCACGAAGGAGGAGGGCGTCCTGTATCACCTCGACGCCAAGCGGTACTTCCTCCTCGCGAATACCGCAGGGTGCTACGCCGCCGACGACGCCGTCCGCTACGCGCGCCTCGCCCGCGAGGCAGGGTTCAACGAGTTCATCAAGCTCGAGGTGATCGGTGACCAGGAGACCCTGCTCCCGGATGTCCAGGGTCTGCTGGTCGCGGCACAGACGCTGGTCGCGGAGGGCTTCAAGGTCCTCGCGTACACGAACGAGGACCTGGTGACCGCGCTGCGCCTCGAAGACGCGGGTTGTGCCGCCGTCATGCCGCTCGCCTCGCCGATCGGGAGCGGGCTCGGCCTCCTGAACCCGTTCGGCGTGCGCACGATCAAGCGACGGCTCAAGGTGCCGGTCGTGGTCGACGCGGGCGTCGGAACCGCATCGGACGCGTGTCTCACCATGGAGCAGGGCGTCGACGGGATCTTGATGAACACGGCGCTCGCCGCCGCGCGGGATCCCGTGGCCATGGCCCGCGCCATGCGATTGGCCGTCGAGGCCGGGCGCACGGCGTACCTGGCCGGCCGCATGCCTAAACGCGAGGTGGCGGTGCCGTCCTCGCCGCTGGAAGGGATGCTGGATTAGGGACGCCACAGCCGCCCGGCGCGCGGCACTGCAGATGCTCGACGCAGTGCGCGGGGGTGCCACCCTCCAGGGCGCCCGCGCTGGGGCGCTCGCGGACTTGATCGAGCGCGACCGCCGCCTCGCCTACGAGCTCGCGGCCGGCGTGCTGCGGCGCCGCGCCCAGCTCGACAGGATGCTCGAGCTCGCGACCGCCGATCCTCGCCTCCACGACGTCCTCCGGCTCGGGGCCTACCAGCTGCGCGCCCTGGCGCGAGTGCCGGCGTACGCCGCGGTCTCGACGAGCGTGGAGCTGGCGCGCGCGCTCGCCGGCGAGAAGGCGGCCCGCTATGTGAACCAGGCGCTGCGGAAAATCGCTCGGGAAACGGGAAGCGGGAAACGGGAAACGAATGGGGCGACACACCCCTCATGGCTCGTCGCCCGGTGGCAGCGCTGCTTCGGGGCGACCGAAGCGGCCCGGCTCGTAGTATGGAACGACACGAAGCCGACATTCACCATCCAGCCCGCCCGATGGTCTGTCGAGGCGCTCACGGTGGAGCTCCGCAAGGCCGGCTTCGGTGTAGAAGAAGCGCCCTATGGAGCCGGCCTGCGGGTCTCGAGCGCCAACCACGTGTCCCGTTTCCCGTTTCCCGCTCACTTGCCGGGATATGCGGAAGGCGGCTTCGTCGTACAGGATCCCGCCCACGCGCTCGCCTGCCGCTTCGCCGCGATCCCGCCCGGCACGATCGTGTACGACGCGTGCGCCGCTCCCGGGGGTAAGGCCGTGGCGCTGGAGCGCGGCGGGGCGCGCGTGATCGCCGGCGACGCGCGGCGCGAGCGGGTCGGCCGGCTCGTCGAAACGGCGCGGCGCGCGGGAGTGGCTATTCGGGTCGCGGTCGCCGATCTTCTGGCGGCCCCGTTCCGCTCGGAGGCGCTCGCGGCCGTGCTCGTGGACGCCCCTTGCTCCGCTACCGGCACCATGGCCCGGCATCCGGATGCCCGCTGGCGGGTGACGCCCCGGACCATCGCGCGGGCCGCGGCGCGTCAGCGGGCGCTGCTGGCCGCCGCGGCGGCGCTGGTGCGGCCGGGCGGATTGCTCGTCTATGCGACGTGCTCACTCGAGCCGGAGGAGAACAGCGACATCGTGACCGAGTTCCTGGCGCGCCACCCCCAGTTCGCCCGTGTGCCCCCCCCGCCCCCCCCGCCCCCCCCGCCCCCCCCCGCGGCGGGCGCGGTCCCCGCCGCCCTGCTCACACCCGCCGGCGACTTCCAGTCGCTGCCGCAACGCCACGGGATGGACGGCGCGTACGCGGCGCGACTCGCCCGAGTGCGCTGATGCGGTTCCGCCGGCATATCCCGTCGGTCCGGGAATGGAGGCTCCCGGCGCTCGACAAGCTCGGCGCACGCCGCTGGGGCCTCGCGCTGCTCGGCGCCTTGCTCGGTGGCTACCTGACGGCGTACCTGCTCTTGTTCCCGGCGCCGCTCTTGCACGGACACGGCGTGGTGCCCCGCGTGCTGGGGCTGTCGCTGCAGGAAGCGTCGGACCAGCTCCGGAAAGCAGGTCTCCAAGTCCAGGACGGAGGCAGCGAGCCGCACCCCTCTGCGCCCCAGGGCACGATCGTGTGGCAGGACCCGCCGCCCGGCGTGAGCGCTCCGGCGGGGCTTAAGGTCGCCCTGGTGTCGAGCGATGGCCCGCCCAAGATTCCGGTGCCGGATGTGGCCGGGCTGAATGGCGAGCTGGCGCGACGCCTGATCGCCGCTGCGGGGCTCACGGTGGCGCAGGTGGAGTCGGTGCAGGCCGCCGCGCCGCCGGGCGTCGCGATGCTCACGCGCCCGGCCGCGACCTCGGTGCTCAGTCCGGGGGCACCGGTGACCGTGGTGGTGAGCCGCGGAGCCCCCACGATCGCGGTCCCCGACCTGCTGGGGATGTCGCAGGCGGACGCGCGCACCCGGCTCGAGCTGGACGGTCTCGAGCTGGGCACGGTCACCCGGCGGCGGACGAGCGACGCGAACCCCGGGACGGTGGTGGGGCAGAAGGCGGCGGCGGGGACCCTGGCCGCCCCCGGCACGGTGGTGGACATCGTCGTGGCCCGAAGCCCGTGATGACCAACGGGGGAGGGGGGGGGATTCGCATCGCGACCAGCGTCCTGTCGGCGGACCTGACCCGGCTCGCCGAGCAGATGGCGCAGGTGCTGGCGGGGGGCGCCGACTGGCTGCACGTGGACGTGATGGACGGGCGTTTCGTGCCGAACCTCACGTTCGGGGCGAACATGATCGCGGCGCTGCGCGGACTCACCGACAAGCCGATCGACGTGCACCTGATGGTAGTCGAGCCCGAGCGCTACCTCGAGTCGTTCGCGGCCGCCGGCGCTTCCGTCTTCACGTTCCATCCGGAGGCGACGGTACACGTGCAGCGCCTGCTCGCTGCGGTGCGAGGTCAAGGCATGCTCGCCGGGCTCGCGCTGAACCCCGGGTCGCCACTGCCGCTCGCGGAAGAGGTCGTCGCCGACCTTGACCTGCTGCTCATCATGACCGTGAACCCCGGGTTCGGCGGGCAAACGTACCTCCCCGCTTCGAACGACAAGATCCGCAGGGCGCGCGAGCTGCTCACCGCGCACGGCTCCCGCGCGTTCCTCGAAGTGGACGGCGGGATCACGTCGCATACCATCGTGACCGCCCATGGGGCGGGGGCGGACACGTTCGTGGCGGGCAACGCGATCTTCACGAGCAGCGACCCCGCCCGTGAAGTCCGGGACCTCCGGCGGCGCTGCCTGGTGACGGTATGACCCGGCCGCGGCAATGGACGGTGGCGATTGGCGTGGTGATGGCGCTGGTGTTCGGCACGGCATTGGTCATCAAGATCCGGCCGCAGATCGATCTGCTGGGCGTGGGCTCCGCCGCACCCGGGTTTCACGCTACGGACCTGCGGACCGGGCGCCCCACCACCCTCGCCGACTACCGCGGCAAGGTCGTGCTGCTCAACGTGTGGGCGACGTGGTGCCAGCCGTGCCGCGTGGAGATGCCGTCGATGGAACGGCTCTACCGCCGCCTCGGGGAGGGCGGCGATTTCCGGGTGGTGGCGGTGAGCATCGACGAGCAGGACGACTCCGTCGTCACGGCGTTCGCGCGCGAGCTGGGGCTCAGCTTCGACATCCTGCACGACCAGACGGGGGCGATCAAGCAAGCCTACCAGGCGACCGGCGTGCCCGAAAGCTGGGTGATCAATCGCGACGGAGTGATCGTCAAGAAAGTGATCGGCGCCTCGGAATGGGACGGCCCCGTGAACGAAACCCTGATCCGGCGGCTGCTCGATGACCGTCCGCGCTAGCCTCGGGCAGCTGTTCGTGCGCAACTGGCCGATCAAACTGGCGGCTCTGTTCTTCGCGATCATGCTGTACGTGGCGGTCGCGGCGCAGCAGCCCTTGTCGCAGACGTTCGTCATGCGACTCGCGATCGCCATCCCGCCCGGCCGGACGGTGCGGCAACAACCCGCCGGCGTGACGGTCGTGATCCTCGGGAAGGGCAGCGAAATCCTCAAGCTGCACTCCTTCCCGCGCGTGATCCGCAAGGCCATTCCCGACACGTTCTCGGCCGCGCTGTGGCGGATCCAGCTCCAACCCACCGACGTGGAGCTGCCCAAGGGGATCGAGGTGCAGGTCGCCGATATTCGGCCGCGCGATATCGAGATCCTGCTGGACTCCGTAGCGCACAAGGAAGTCCGGATCGTGCCGCGGGTGAACGTGGAAGCGGAGTCGGGCTACGTACTCCGCGGGCTGTCGATCACGCCCAGCCTGGCCCGCCTGGTGGGACCGGAGCAGAGCCTCGCGAAGCTCGACTCGGTGACGACGCTGCCGACCGTGATTTCCAGCGTGAGCGGTCCCTTCTTCCAGACCGTCCCGATCGACACCACCCCCCTGGGCGTCGTCCGGATCTCACCCAAGGCGGTGCGGATGGCGGGAGAAGTGACGGCGATCATCGAGCGCTCGATCGGCGGCGTACCAATAACGACGGCGGCCTCGGGGTTCACCGGGTTCCTCTTGTCCCCCGAACGTGTGTCGGTGACGGTGCGCGGCCCCGCGTCGCGCGTGAACACGCTCACGCGGGACAGCGTGCGCGTCGTGGCGCACCTCGTCGGCAAGGCGGGGCCGGGCGGTTACGCCAGGCTCACCGTGAGCGGGCCGCCAGGCCTCATCGCGCGCGCCGTGCCCGATTCCGTGTCTCTCAAGCGGAAGACCGGACGTGGCTGACGTCGTTCTGGGCATCGAGACGTCCTGCGACGAGACATCGGCCGCCGTCCTCGTGGGCGAGCACCGGCGCCCCGAGCTCGCCGGCCTCGTCATCCTCTCCCAGGACGTACACAAGGTGTTCGGCGGGGTGGTGCCGGAGCTCGCCAGTCGGGCGCACCTCGCTGCCCTGCCGGCGGTGGTGGACCGCGCGCTCGCCGAGGCGGGACTCGCCTGGAGCGCCGTCGACGCGGTGGCGGTGACGCAGGGGCCGGGCCTCGTCGGCGCGCTGCTGGTGGGTGTGGTGTACGCCAAGGCGCTTGCCTACGCGGGGGACCGCGAGCTGATCGGCGTGCATCACATGGAGGGCCACCTGTTCGCGCCCGCACTGGAGGATCCGGAGCTGGCGCCGCCCTTCGTCGCGCTGCTCGTGTCGGGCGGCCACACCCTGCTGCTCGATGTCCCCGCGTGGGGCCGCTACCGCCTGCTCGGCGCGACCCGCGACGATGCCGCCGGCGAGGCGTTCGACAAGGTGGCCGCGCTCATCGGCCTGGGCTATCCGGGCGGCCCCGCCATCGAGCGGCTCGCGGCCCAGGGCGATCCCAAGAGATTTTCGTTTCCCCGACCGATGCGGGACGAGGGCTATGAGTTCTCGTTCTCGGGCTTGAAGACCGCGGTGCTGCGCGCCGTGCGGGCGACCGACGACCTCGCACGCGACCGGTCGCATCTCGCCCGCGCCTTCCAGGACGCGGTGCTCGACGTGCTCGTGACCAAACTGGAGCGCGCGGTCCGGGCCACCGGCTATCGCACCGCAGTGCTGGGCGGCGGTGTGGCCTGCAACCGTACGCTCGCGGAGCTCGCGGCGCAGCGGCTTTCAGGCCTGGCGCGTGTCGCGGTCGCGAGCCCACGCCTGAACGCCGACAACGCCGCCATGATCGCCCGCGCCGGCTGGCACCGCCTCGCGCTGGGCGAGCGCAGCGATTGGACGCTCGACGCGCGCGCCGATCTCCCACTGCCCGGTCTCGAGACCGCGGCTATTCCACAATCCGCAATCCGCAATCCGCAATCACCATGACCCTCTACCCGCTGACCTTCCAGCTCGGCCCGCTCACCATCACCGGCTATGGCCTCATGATGATGGTCGCTTTTCTCATGGCCGGCTGGGCGATCCAGGTCGATCTGCGGCGCCGCGGAATGAACGAGGACTACGCCGCCGATATCGTGTTCGCGGCCGTGGTCGGGGGTATCGTCGGGGCCAAAATCTGGTACGTGCTGCTCACCGGGGAGTGGGACGCGCTGTTTCGGCGCGGCGGGTTCGTGTGGTACGGCGGGTTTCTCGGGGGCGTGGCCGCGGTCCTCGGGCTCGGCTGGTGGCGGCGCGTGCCCGGGCGCTGGGCGATGGAGCTCACCGCCGCTCCGCTGGCCCTCGGCTACGCGCTCGGGCGCGTGGGTTGCTTCCTCGTGAACGACGACTACGGCATCCCGTCCACGCTTCCCTGGGCGATGAAGTTTCCCG
>QHTS01000106.1 GCA_003220905.1 Gemmatimonadota bacterium
GAACAGCCACTGATCGAGGCTGGTGGCAGTCTGGACCTTGAGCCAGCCCGGCCACTGCCGCGTGATCTCTTCCACGATCGACGTGTACCCGATGAGGTCGCCATGATAGGCGACGCGCAGGGCGAGTGTGTCTCCCGGGCGGGGCGCCGGATCGAACCGAAGCCACAGGTCGGAGTTCTTCTTGGTGCGGTAGATGCTCACGGCCCTGCCCGCTTCTTCGCGCACCGAGTCCACGTCCAGTTCCGAGAACAGGCTGAACCGGGCCCAGCTCGCTCCGGGGCGTCGGGCGGTGAGCCGCGTGGTTGTCACCGCCGAGAATCCGAGCCCTTTGGCGATCGTCGCTTCGATCCCATAGGCGACGAGTTTGAACGCCTGCCCCCGCGCCGGGTCCGTCGTGGTCGTGTCCTTCAAGTCCTCCGCTCGCCGGAACTCAGCGACGGTCTGAACCTTTTGCCCCTCCCGGCCGCCACGCAGGAGCGAGACCTGCTCGTCGTCGTCCGGATCCACCATGAACATCAGATCTTCGCCGTGCTCCCGCTTGACATGGGCGTAGAAGAACCCGTTCGTGTCGCCGTTCAGCAAGGCGGTGATGAGGGTCGGTTGTACGACCCGCCGCCCGTCCACGAGGCGATCGATCGCGTCGCCAAGCACGTCGGTACGGGGGCTCGCCGTGGGACGCGGGCCGAAGCTGAGCTGGCGCTCGAACTCGGCCAGCGTGGAGTCGGTGAAGACAAAGGCGGCGGCCGAGATCGGCGCGTCCACGACCGAGTCGCGAAGCACCCGCTGCACCTCGGCCCGTTCGATCGCAAGGGGCGGTATGAACGAGACAGAGCCCCGTCCCGCGAACACCGCGCCGATCGTCCGGCCCGCCACGGGCGTCGCGAGAAAGAGATTACCGTCCTCGAGGTGGAACACGATGGCGTCGCGCCGCAGCGTGACATTCCGTATCGGCGCCACGCGTTCGCCCTGCGTCATGTGGCGCAGGCCATCGAACACCGGCTCGTAGCGCTCGGCAGCCGACTGCGCGGGGGTGAACAGCGCGGCGATAACGAGGGATGAAATCGGGACCAGGCGGCGCTCCGATGTGGTCGGAGCAATAAATGTGGTGCCGTCTCACCCTGCTGGTTAGGGTGTTACCCGACGAGAATGCCCTCGCGCGCGGCGGGCTGCCGGTAAACGTACCGTTTACCCGTGTAGTTCTTGAGCACCACCGCGTCGTCGCTGATCGACTCCACGTACTCGGGCAGGAGCGGGATCTTCCCACCGCCCCCCGGCGCGTCGATCACGAAGTGCGGGACGGCGAGCCCAGAGGTCCACCCGCGCAGCGCCCGGATGATCTCCAGGCCCTTCTCGACCCTCGTGCGGAAGTGCTCCGCCCCTGCCACCTGGTCGCACATGTAGATGTAGTACGGCCGAACCCGCGCGGCGAGCAGTTTCTGCATCAGCCGCTTCATCACCTCGGGATCGTCGTTCACGCCCTTTAAGAGCACCGTCTGGCACCCGAGCGGGACGCCTGCGTCGGCGAGACGGCCGAGCGCCGCCACCGCCGCGGGCGTGAGCTCGTCGGGATGATTGAAGTGCGTGTTGATGTAGAGCGGATGGTATTGCTTCAGTATCCCGCACAGCTCCGGCGTGATCCGCTCGGGGAGATGACACGGCACCCGACTGCCGATCCGGATGACCTCGAGGTGCGGGATGGCCCGCAGGCGCTTGCAGAGCTCGTCGATGCGCCGGTCGGAAAGCAGCAGGGGATCCCCACCCGACATGATCACGTCGCGGATCTCGATATGCTCTTCGAGGTAGCGGAACGCGGACTCGAGCTCGGCCATGGGGATCTTTGCGGGGTCGCCCACCTTGCGCCGCCGGGTACAGAAGCGGCAATACGCGGCGCACACCGGCGACACGAGGAACAGCGCCCGGTCGGGATAGCGGTGGGTGATGTTCGGCACGGGCGAGTTGGCGTCCTCGGCCAACGAGTCCACCAGCCCGTCGTGTACTTCGAGCTCCTGCAGGTCGGGCACGTACTGCCGCCAGATGGGGTCGCCCGGCGCCTTGATGAGGTCCACCATGGCGGGGGAAATCCGAAACTCGAAATTCTCCGCCGCCTGTCGCAGCCGCTCGAGGTCGGGAAAGTGCTCGGCGCCGAACTTGGCGACGAGCGCTTCGAGCGAGGCGATGCTCTGCTTACGCAGTAGCTGTTGCCAGGACTCCATGCGTCAGATCCTTGAGATAGATCACCAGGTCGTCGCCGGGGGCGTAGTAGCCCGGGAGCCGGGCCGCCTGGGTGTAGCCGCGCCGCTCGTAGAAGGCGCGCGTAGGTGCGTAGTCGGCGCGCGACGACGTCTCGACGACGATGAGGCGTCCGTCGTCCATCGTCAGTTTGTGCTCGACGGCGTGGAGCAACTGCGTTCCGACGCCCTTACCCTGACAGGTCGGATCGACGACGATCCAGTAGAGATCGAAGGTTCTCGCGGTGCCCGGCGTCGGACCCCAGCACGCGTAGCCGACGAGCCGGTCATCCGCATACGCGCCCAGGAAGCGGTAGTCGTCGTCGCCCGCGAGGGCGTCGTCGAGCAGCTCCACGGCGATGGCGACCTCGTCCGGCCGGAACAGGCCGGTGGCCGCCGTGAGCCGCTCAAGCGGTGCGCGTTGCGCGTGGCCGACGGGACGGAGCGAGCAGCTCACGCGCCGCCTTGGCGCCCTGTGCCTCGCGGAGCGCCACCTCCGCGATCCGGCGCACCAGTTCCGCGTAGTCCCAGCCGGCGACCTTCGCCATGCGGGAAAGGCCGGCGTCGTCGTTCAGGTCTGGATTGGGGTTGACCTCGAGCACCCAGGGCCGGCCCTGGTCGTCCACCCGGAGATCGATGCGGCCGTAGCCCTTTCCCTGCATGGTCCGCCAGGCGAGGTCGGCGACCCGGATGAGGCGATCGGCGAGCTTCTGCGGGATGCCGGCCGGGCACACGGGCACCGAGCCGAGGTCGTCGGCGGAGCCGAGCTCCCATTTCCCGGCGTACGTGAGGATGGGCCAGGCGCCCTCGGGCATGCGGCTGAAGTCGATCTCCGCGATCGGGAGCACGCGGCTCCCGACGAAGCCGACGTTGAACTCGCGGCCGCCGATGTACTCCTGGACGAGCACTTCGTCGAACTGCTCCGTCATGGCCGCCAGGCGCGCGCGCAGCGACTTGCGGTCGCTCACGATGGAGCCGCGGTCGAGCCCCGCGCTCGCGTCCTCCGCCGCCGGCTTGACGATGGCAGGCAGCGGGAAGTCGTCCTCGATCTTGCCTTGCGCGACCGTCCAGCGGGGAATAGGGAGACCCGCCAGTTGGAGCAAGGCGTTCGCGATGGGCTTGCGGCGGCATGCCGCGAGGGTCCAGAGGCTCGCACCCGTGATGGGGATCCCCGCGAATTCGAGCGTGCCCACGACGTGCTCTTCCCACTCGCTCTTCCCGTGAACGCCTTCGCACAGATTGAACACGAGATCTGCCCGGCGCGCCACCTGGAACCAGCGCATGTCGTGGCGGACCGGGACCTTGCGGATCTCGTGGCCCATCGAGGCGAAGATCGCGCCGATCTCGTCCACGGCTTTCATCACGCCGCGGATGTCCTCCGGCGTCCAGTTTTCGGCCCCCGGGTCGAACAGGATGACGACCTTCACGCGCCCACCACCGCCCGCTGCTGGGCCGGAGAGGCGCGGCGGGTCCCCGGCTCGACCGTCAGCTCCCGTCCCGTCAGCCGGCGCCAGGCGATGCGGACCACTTCCTGGATGAGCTCGTCGTAGCCGAACCCTGCGGCGCGCGCCGCCTTGGGGAAGCAGGAGTTCATGGCCGGATCGGGGATGATGCCCGGCAGGGGGTTCAGCTCGAGGACGTTCGGCACGCCGAACCGGTCCACCCGGAGGTCCACGCGGCACCAGTCGCGGCAGCCGAGGGCGTGGTAGGCGTCGAGCGCGGTGCGCTCGATCTCGCGGGACAGCGCCGCCGGCACGCGCGCTGGGCACTGGAAGATTGCGAGCGGTGCTTCAGGGCGGTCCCATACCCACTTTGCCTCGTAGCCGTACACCGGTGCCGCGCCCGCGGGAAGTGTCGAGAAATCGAACCCGATCACCGGGAGACAATATGCCTCCGGGCCGTTCCCGAGGATCGCGATGGTGAACTCGGGACCCGGGAGGTAGGTCTCGACCAGCACGGGCTCGGCGTAGCGCTCGAGCAGGAACCGGACCCGCTCGCGCAGCGCGGCGACGTTCGCGCACAGGTTGGTGGCGAACACGCCCTTCCCCGATCCCTCGGCGACCGGCTTCACGAACACGGGGTACGGCAGCGCCATGCGCTCGACCTGTCCGACCGTCTCGATGCAGGTGAACGGAGCGGTGGGCACGCCGCGGTACGCGAGCGTCTCCTTGGTCCGACCCTTGTGCAGCGACAGCGCCAGGGTAAGCGGGTCCGAGCCCGTATACGGGATGTTCAGGTACTCGCAGATCGCGGGGACGAGGGCTTCACGGCTCTGGCCGTGGAGCCCTTCGGCCATGTTGAAGACGAGATCGGGGCCCGCGAGGACGACGTTTTGCGGAAAGAACTGATCGGCTTCGAGCCGGGTGACGCTGCCGAAGAGACCGAGAGCCTGCTCCACCGCCGTGATGGTGGATGGGTCGTCCCACTCGGCGAACGCATCGCCGGTACCGTCGGATTCGGCGGCGGGCGCGGAATCGGGTTTTTCGTTGTATGCGAGACCGATTCGCATGTGGTCTCGGGTGACCTCCTACAAAAAAAGGCCGCTCGTGCGGTCTGTGATCGAAACGCGTTGTCGAGTAGAGAATAAGAAAGACGGAAGCGATGCGCAATAGGCAAGTCGGGAATTTTTTTCTGATCGACGCGCGTCAAACTTTGTGGTACGCGACGCGCGCGGCGTCGTTCTTGTCGTCGGCGAGATAAATCTCGAAATCGGCGAACAGCGCCGGCGCCTCGCGCTGCAGGACGCGAAGGCACGCGATTGCCATGCGCCGGATCTCGAGCTCCGCGCCCTCGCTCGCGCGCAGCTCGAGCATCGTACGCCACGCGCGCGCGTTCCCCGACACGACGATCTTCACCTCGGTGGCGTTGGGAAGGACGCTGCGCGCCGCCTCGCGCGCCACCTTGCGCCGGTGCACCTTGTCCCCGATCCACGCATAGCGTTGCATCAGCGCTTCCACCGCGCGCACGTACGCCGCCTGGGCGTCCGCCACCTCCCGTTCCCACTCCGACTCGAGCACCGGGTCGCCCAGCATCGCTGGCGGCACGACGAACGCGGCGTGCGACTCGTCCACGTAGCGCTGCGACAGCTGGGAGTAGCCGAACCCCGCTCGGTGTCGCACCAGCTCGTGCGAGCAGGAGCGCGAGATGCCCTCGATCAGCAGCACGTAGACCGCGTGCTCCAGCACCGAGCCGTGGCCCTGCTTCTTGATGTTCTCGAGGTAATCGGCCGTCGACCGGTTTGCCGGGTTGTGCTGGCTCATGTAGCAGATCCGGCCGGCGAACTCGGCGAGGCGCTCGCCGGCGGAGCCGCTGCCCTGCCATTGCACCCGCAGGTGCTCGGGCTCGAGGAACTCAGGCCGGGCGATCAGCGTGACGCGAGGGGCGCGGAAGACGTCCATGGGGGCGAGGGGCTAGGGGTTAGAGGCTCGCGGCTGCCAGATCGAGCTTGGGTGTCGCCCAGCCGGCGGTCCGCTCCACCTCTCGCAGCCGGGCGGCAATGTCGTCGGGAATCGGCGTCGCCTCCGGCCCGACCTTGAGATCGGCGAGGGGCGCCCAATCAGCCGAGGGGATTATAACACCCGGGTTGAGCGTGCCGCGCGAGTCGTACGCGTGCTTCAGCTCCCGGAACAGCCCGGTCACCTCCGGGCCGTAGAATCGCTCCAACAGGCCGGCGCGCAGCCGCCCCACCCCGTGCTCGCCGCTCGGCGTCCCGCCCAATCGGAGCAGCAGCTCGGTCGCGTCGGTGTAGAGCGCCGCCAGCGCATCCCGCCAGCCGGCGGCGGCCAGGTCGGGGAGCGCGTTCACGTGCACGTGGCCGTCGCCCGCGTGCCCGAAGATCGCCACCGGAATGCCGCGCTCATCCGCCGCCGCGCGGATCCCCGTGATATAGTCGGCCAGCCGCTCGAGCGGCACGCACCCGTCCTCGACCACCTGCAGTGAGCGTCGGTCGTCCGGGAGGCGGGCCAGGGCGGGGCTCGCCAGGCGGCGCACCGCCCACAGCGTCTCGAGGCTCGCCCGGTCGACCGCCGTCGCGACGTGCGCGGTGCTGCCGCGCAGGCCGCGCACCGCGTCCCCGACCACCCCTCGCGCCGCCGCCTGAGTCTCACGCTCGAACTCGATCAGCAGGAGTCCCTCGAGCCCCTCGGGCAGGCCGGAGGGGGCGCCCACATCCCGCACGACGTCGAGCAGCGTCCGGTCCAAGAGCTCGACCGCCGAAGGGTTGAGCGCCACCAGGTACGGGACCGCCTCCGCGAGCTGCTTCAGGTCCCGGAACCCCAGGGCCGCGCCCGCCACGTCGGCGGGAATCCGCTCCAGCCGCCACTCGACCGCGGTGACGAACGCCAGCGTCCCCTCCGACCCGATCAGGAGATCGAGCTCGTCCCCGGAGTCGGCGAAATGATTCAGCGCGTACCCCGCCGAGTTCTTACGGGTTTTGGGAGAGCGGGCTTCGACGAGGCGTCGCTGGTCGGCCGACAGCGTGAACCGCTCCCGGCTCCCCGCTCCCCGCCTGATTCGCCTAGCTTCCCCATCCGCCCCGATGATCTCGATCGCCTGGATCCAGCGTCGCACGCTACCGCACCGCACCGAGCGCGGCCCTGCTGCGTTGGTAGCCACCATGCCGCCCGACGTCGCGAACGCGCCGGAGGACGGGTCGGGGGGGAGCCGCAGGCCGAAGGGTCGCGCGGCTGCCGTCAGCTCGGCCCACGTGACCGAGGCGCCGGCCCACAGCCTCCGGCCCGGCCAGTCGGGCGCAGTCCAGTTGAACCCCCGGCTCAGGTCCACGACGACGCCGCGCCCCACGCTCCCGCCCGCCATCCCGCTCCCCGCGCCACGCGGCACGAGCGGGGTGCCGGTCGCCCCCGCCCACCTGACGAGCGCGCGCAGTTCCTCCACGCCCCGCGGCACGGCGACCGCCGCCGGGACGATCCGGTGGATCCCCGCGCCCTCCGAGTAGGCGGCGCGGATCCGGAAGTCGGTGAGCAGGCCGGGTGTCGGTCGCAATAGAGTGGGTGGTAACGTGGTGCGTGGTTGCCGCCGTGAACTTACCACGCACCACGCACCACGCACCACGCACCAACGCATCATTCACGCTTGACACCGCGGGGGGTGCGGGTGATGCTTGACGCCCATATGACCGCTGACGCTCCCCGCGCCCAGCTCATTCACATTGAGACCGATCGCCGTCTCGGTCACGAGTGGGACGAGTGGGACGGGCGCCCCCTCCCCGGGAACGGGGACTTCTCCGCGCCGCCGGGACTCTTCTTCCGCTTCGCCGCGCTGACCATCGGCATCGGCATGGCGGTGGGGGCGGCGCTCATCTTCCTGCTTGGCCCGCGACTCGGCACCCTCTGGTCCATGCTGCCCCGCACGCTGTGGCTGGCCCTGGGGGCGGCGGCCGCGGCGACCTGGTTGTGGTATGGGACCCTGCTCCTTTCCTTTTATGGGGGCATGCTGGCCCTCCCCGAGGGCTGGCTCGAGCGGGGGCCCTATCTGCGGCTGATGAGCCTCACCTCCTACGTCTCCCGGGCGTTCGGCAAGCGGGATTGGGTGGAGCACGCGGCCATCGACGTGTACAACACTCTCGCGGAGCGTCGCCAGCGGAAGGTCGGCAAGGGCGAGCTGCTGGTCCTCATCCCCCGCTGTCTGTCCAAGCAAGCGCTCGACGGCGTGCTGGCGATCGCCGGGCGCTACGAGGTGCCCGTGTTTGTCGCGACCCGGGGGCAGCTCGCGCGGCGGGTCATCCGCGAGCGCCGTCCCCGCGCGGTCGTCGCGGTGGCGTGCGAACGGGACATGATGACCGGGCTCCGCGACGTGGCCGGCCGGCTGCCGGTGCTCGGGCTCACCATGCGCCTCCCGAACGGACCGTGCCGCGACGCGATGCTCGATCTCGACGTGATGGAGCAGTGGGTGAAGGGCTTGGTGGGGGCGTAGCGCGTCGGCGCTACCGGGCGGCCTTCGGTACCCCGAATCTCTCCTTCAGCTTGTCCACGAACCGCTGCGCGATCTTGTAGCCCTCGTGCTCCTTCGGCGCGATCAGTTCGAGGTCGCGCTCGGAACGTGACGGGTCGTAGCGGGGCCGGTACACCGGCTCGACGGTGAGCCGGGTTTGGCCCGGCACCCACGGGTCGGCCCAGAAGCGGGTCTTCACCGTGGCGGCCAGATTCGCGATCTCGCGCGCGTGATGGCGGGAGCGATGGGCCTGCGTGTCGTACCACGCCGTCTCGACGTAGCCGTCCCGCACGCTGGAATGCGCGACCTCGAGGCTCTCGGCCGGCACCAGGCTGTCGAGGGCGGCGGTGACCCGCTCCGGGCGCGCGTCGAGGATGACGATGAGCGCACGCGGGTCGGGCCGGAAGTCGGGGCGGGTGGTGATGGGGGTGCAGGCGGCGACAAGCAGACAAATGCGGAGTGCGGAGTGCGGAGCGCGAAATGGCCGGATGAGCACTTGCGCGCCGGCGCCCGTCGATCTACTCCGCACTCCGCATTCCACACTCCGCACGCTTGGCATCAGTGCTTATGCGGCGGCGTCCCGGGCGCGTGCGTGTGCCCCGCCGCTTTCGCCGAGTCCGCGTGCTCGTGCTCCTCCGCCTCGCCCGCCTCGCCCGCCTCGTGATGATGCCCCGCCTCCCGGTTCTGCATCTCCGTCCAGATGATGGCGTTGGGAATGCCCGCCGCGTGCTCGAACATCAGCTTCCCGCCGAGCACACCGGTCCAGACGATGGTCACGAGCCCCGCCAGGCTCAACACCCGCAGCGCCGCCTCCTCGACGCCCGTCAGCTTGGAGCGGCGGAACAGCTTCCACGCGAGCACCGCGGTGAAAATACCCATGGTGGTGAGCGCCAGCGTCTCGTGCGTCTCCATCAGCTCGTGAATCGCCTCGCCGTGCTCGATCGCGTCCTCGGCCTGGAGGCCGGCGAGCACCGCTGCCCAGCCACCGATCACCCCGGCCCACAGAGTCCACAAAGCCGCTGCTTTGAGCGAATCGCGCTTCGTGAGCCAGGCCCCGAGGTCGAAGAGCACCGTCACGAGGAGCAACGCCGTGGGGAGATCGTTCACCGCCGCGTGAAAACGGGGCCAGTCGTAGCCGAACATGCGGATCCTTGGGAGTGGAGGGTTGGAGGGGCGCGCGTCAGACGCCGAGGGCGAGCACCTTGGGCGGATCGACGGAATAGTCGTAAAAGCCCTTGCCGCTCTTCCGGCCGTTCATACCGGCCAGGACCATGCGCTTGAGGAGCGGCGGCGGGGCGTAGCGCTGCTCGCGGTACTCGGTGAACATGATCTCGGCGATCTTGTAGGTCGTATCCAGCCCGACGAAGTCGAGGAGGGTGAGCGGTCCCATGGGATAGCCGCAGCCGAGCTGCATCGCCTTGTCGATGTCCGGCACGGTCCCGACGCCGCGCTCGACCGCCCGGATCGCGTCGAGCAGGTAGGGGACGAGCAGCAGATTGACGATGAAGCCGGAGTTGTCCTTCGCCGCCACGGGCTCCTTGCCGAGCGATCTGGCGAACGCGAAGGCGCGTTGAAAGGTCTCTGCCGAGGTGGTCACAGTCCGGACGACCTCCACGAGCGGCATCAGCGGGACGGGATTGAAGAAGTGCAAGCCGACGAAGCGGTCGCCTCGCTTCGTGGCCGCCGCCATCGCCGCGATCGTGAGGCTCGATGTGTTCGAGGCGAAGATGGTGGCGGGGCCGCACAGGCCGTCGAGCTCCTTCCATAGGGCGTTCTTGAGCTCCAGGTCCTCGGTCACGGCTTCGACCACGACGTCGCACGGCTTCAGGTCGGCCGTGGCGGTCGTGAAATGCAAGCGCGTGAGGGTCGCGTCGCGGTCTGAGGCCGTGAGCTTCCCCTTCTCCACGAACTTGGCGAGCGATTTCTCGATCCCGGCGCGCGCTTTGTCCCAGACCTGCTGGGACACGTCCCGCACGGTCGTGTCGAATCCCGCCGCGGCCGCCACCTGGGCGATCCCGCTTCCCATGAGCCCGCAGCCCAGCACCCCAACCCGTTTGATGTCGGTCATGGCGCTCCCGCGATCATCGGGGGTTGATCAATGTGCGGATCTCGTCGGCGATGCGCAGGAACGGGTTCGCCTGTAGGCCCGGCACGGCGTGCCCGGGTTTGATCTCCCCGCGCTCGAGCCGGTCCAACACCTGCTCCAGCCCGATCTGGATCTGCTCGTGTTGCAGCCGGTGGCTGCGCAGCGCCGCCACGGCGGCGGGCCCGAAGACCAGGAGCGGTATGTACGAGAATGGTCCGAGCACCGCCATCGCGAGGAGGACGCCGGACGCCGCGCCTCCCATCCCGACCAGCAGGGCGGCGATGCCGAGCCGCTGCTTGCGGACATTGCGCACGTCCGCGAACAGCTGGACATGGCAGAAGCCGCTCTCGAGCGGAGTCACTTGGCCGGCGATCTCCGTCGCCCGCGCGAGGGCAAAGCGCCGGCCCCCCGATCCGAGCGCCCGCTGAATCGACGCGAACGCCCCGACCTTCGGCTCCCAGCTCGTGTGGTCGGGGTAGCGTCGCTTCACCTGGAGCAGCTCCTCCTGCTGCATCCACGAGTCGAGCGCGCGCTCCACCGCGGCCGGCTCCCCTGAGACCACGCGCTGGGCGGAGAGGCGTCCCGGACCCACGAGCCAACCCAGCACACCGCCGCGCTCTTCGATCAGGGGGCGCGTCCGCTCTTCGAGCAACGCCTGCCGCAGGTAGCGCGCCGGGATCCCGACGTCCTGGCCGAGCGCGAGGAGCTCGGGCTCGGTCAGCCCTTCGCCGATGTCCCGCTCGCCGGCCTGCAGCTCCGCCGCGCGCTGGATGATGCGCTCGAGCGCCTCCCGGCGGATGAGCTCGCCCGCCATCGTTACGCCTGGGCCTTGATCTTCTTCGGCTCGGCCGGGACCGTGTCACCCGAAGTCCGTTCGGGGAGCGCGGGCGTCGCCGGCTTCCGGGCCACCGCTTCGAGGAATCCCTTGAACAGATCGATCGGGATCGGGAAGAACGTCGTCGAGTTGTTCTCGGAGGAGATCTCCGTCACCGTCTGCAGGTAGCGCAGTTGGATCGCGGCGGGCTCCGAGCCGATGATATGCGCGGCCTGGGCGAGCTTCTCCGACGCCTGTAGCTCGCCCTCCGCGTTGATGACCTTGGCCCGGCGCTCGCGCTCTGCCTCAGCCTGTCGCGCAATCGCGCGCTTCATTTCCGGTGGCAGGTCCACGTCCTTCACTTCCACCGCGGAGACTTCGATCCCCCAGTCCTCGGCGCGCTTGTCGATGATGTTCTTCAGGATGTTGTTGATCTTCTCGCGGTTCATCAACAGCTCGTCGAGCTCGGTCTCGCCCAGCACGGAGCGCAGCGTGGTCTGCGCGAGCTGGCTCGTCGCGTAGAGGTAGTTCTCGACGCCGATCACCGCCTTCACGGGCTCTCTCACGCGCATGTAGAGGACGGCGTTCACCTTGATCGAGATGTTGTCGCGGGTGATGACATCCTGTGGCGGAATGTCCAGCGCCACCACTCGGAGGGAAACGGTTTGCGTCTTGGCGAAGAGCGGCGGCACGTAGATGAGCCCGGGCCCCTTCGCGCCCCACGATCGGCCCAAGAAGAAGTACACGGCTCGCTCGTATTCCCGCAGCACCTTGAGGCCGCCGAAGAGATACAGCGCCAGGGTACCGAGAACCACAGTCACTACGATGTCCATCGCGACTCCTCTTCAGGGCGGGAAGGCTTCCACGATCACCGCCGCGCCCTGGCCGCCACCGATGCAGGCGGAGCCGAGCCCGAAGCGCTGCTTCGCGCGGCGCAGGGCGTGCAGCAGATGGATCGTGACGCGGGTCCCGGTCGCGGCGAGCGGGTGGCCGATGGCGATCGCGCCGCCGTGCACGTTGGTTTTGGCGCGGTCGAGCCCGAGCTCTCTCTCGACCGCGAGATACTGCGGCGCGAACGCCTCGTTCACTTCCACCAGGTCCATCTGCTCGAGCTTCATCCCCGCCTTCTGCAGTGCCTTGCGCGCCGCGGGCGCCGGCCCGATCCCCATGTACTTGGGCTCGACTCCGACCACCGCCCAGGCGACGAGGCGGCCGAGCGGCTTCAGGCCGTGCGCCTTCGCGTAGTCCGCGCGTCCTTCCTGAAATACGGCTTGAGGGAGAGCAGCACCTCGAGCGTCGTGTTGGGCCGCATGTGCTCGTCGGCGCGATATTCGGTCGGCTCACCCTTCTTTCCCTTCACCGTCACCGGCACTACCTCGTCCTGGAACACGCATGCGTCCCAGGCCTGCTTGGCGCGTTGCTGGGACGCGAGCGCCACCTCGTCTACTTCCTTCCGAGTCAGCTTGTATTTCTCGGCGAGGCCCTCGGCGGTCTCGGCCATGGACAGGCCGCATTGCGGGTCTTTGAGCGCCTCCCAGAGGAGGTCCTCGAGCGGGGCCGAGGGCCCGAGCCGCAGGCCCCACCGCGCGCCGCGCACCACGTGCGGGGCCTGGCTCATGGACTCCGTGCCGCCGGCGAGCACCGCCGGCGCTTCACCCAGAAGAATGAGCTGAGCGCCCTGGGTGATCGCTTCGAACCCCGAGCCGCACAGCCGGTTGACGGTGACGGCCGGGACCTCGATCGGGAGACCTGCCTTGAGCCCGATGTGGCGGGCGCAGTAGATCGCGTCGGCGGACGTCTGGAGGGCGTTGCCGAAGACGCTGTGGCCCACCTCGGCGGGTGGGACGCCCGAGCGCTCCAGCGCGTGCTTCGCGGCGACGGCGCCGAGCTCGGTCGCGGAGAGGTCCTTCAGCGTGCCGCCGAACGTGCCGAAGCCGGTCCGGACGCCCGAGAGGAACACGACATCTGTATTGGAACCCTGGGTCTTCATTGGGGGGAAGCTCCACGT
>QHTS01000013.1 GCA_003220905.1 Gemmatimonadota bacterium
CGGTCGCCCAGATCGAACGCCTCCTCTTGCTCGTGTGTGACGAAGATGGTCGTGATCCCGACCCGCTTGATGAGCGCCCGGAGCTCGCGCCGGGTACGCTCGCGCAAGGAAGGGTCCAGGTTCGACAGCGGCTCGTCCAGGAGCAGCACCCGCGGCTCGGGCGCGAGCGCTCGCGCCAGCGCCACGCGCTGCTGCTGTCCCCCCGAGAGCTCCTGCACGCGCCGTCGCTCGAACCCCTCGAGACCCACGAGCGCGAGTACCTCCGCCACCTTGGGGTCGTTCGTCCCTCGTCCCGTGAGTCCAAAGGCGACATTCGCCCCCACGTCGAGGTGCGGGAACAGCGCGTAATGCTGGAACACCATCCCACAGCGTCGCCGTGCGGGCGGCACCGCCGTCACGTCCTCACCCGCGAGTACGATCCGACCGGCGTCGGGGGCCTCGAACCCTCCCAGCAGGCGCAGCACCGTGGTCTTGCCGCTGCCCGAGGGGCCGAGCAGAACGAGGATCTCACCGCGCGGGATCTCGAGCGACAGCGGCCCGACGGCCACGGTGTGCGACCACTGCTTGCGCACGCCATCCAGGGTGACGAACGCGCTCATCGCCCGTGGTCCCGCACGGTCTGATCCCAGTAGCGCATCCACTCCGCCCCCCGCTCGGCAAGGAGGTCCCAGTCCACGTCGGCGACTTTCATCACGCGCCGCACCTCGCGCGCCCACGGCGGTAGCGAGTCGACGGGGAGATCGAGCCGCCCCGGCAACCGGTAGGCCTCCCGCGTTGCCGCCAGCTGCGCGGCGACGCTGCCCACGTACTCGACGAACGCCAGCGCCTGGGCGCGGTGGCGCGTGTTCCGCACCACGCCGATCGCGTCCTCGATCACCGGCGTGCCGCTCTTCGGGAATACGTAGCCGAGCGGCAACCCGTCGCGCCTCGAGAGCAGGATGTCCGGCAGGTCCCAGACCGTCACCAGCCCTTCCTGGCGCACGATCTTCTGGTCGAGGAGCGGACCGTTCAGCACGTATTCCTTGGTCTGGGCGTCGAGCCGGCGCAGCCACAGGAACCCAGCCGCCGTGTCGTGCGTCTGCTGCAGGCCGCGCTCGATGATCATGCCCCACACGGCACGCATCGTCCCGGAGGCGAGCGGGTCGCGGATCAGGATCTTGCCCTTCCACCGGGAATCGAGCAGGTCGTCCCAATCGCGAGGGGCCACGTCCCGCTTCACGGCCTGCTCCGCATACACGATCACCGCGGGCGTTTCGTAGGCGGCGAAGTACAGGTCGCCGGGCGCGCGGCCGTGCGGCTCGATGGCCACCGCCCAGCTCGGCCGGAACGGCTCGAGCAGCGAGTCGCGCGCGCCGCGCGCGAAGATCGTCGCGGGGCCGCCGAACCACACGTCCGCCTGCGGATTCGCGCGCTCGGAGCGCAGCCGGTCGTACACCTCCTGCGAGCCCATGTCGAGCCAACGCACGTCGACATCGGGGTGGAGCTGCTCGAAGCGACGCTCCAGCAGGGTGAGGAGATCGCGGCCGTGGGGAGAGTAGATCACGAGCGGCGTACGACCGTCGCCCTGGCAACCGGTCGAGAGCAGGGCGAGCACGGCAGCGCCGACGAGCAAGTGCGGAATGCGGAATGCGGAATGCGGAGTTGACTGTGATGGTTCGATCGCTGGTGCCGGCCACGGGACCCGACGCTCGCCCGGACCATTCCGCACTCCGCACTCCGCATTCCGCATTTTATTTCGGCTTGCCCAGGGCCAGGAGATTCGCAAACAACCGATACGCACCAGGGACACCAGCGGGGAGTTGCCGGAAGAAGCTCAGCCCCGTATAGACATACGTGCCCTTGCCGAGCGCGGCCTCGAGCAGCCCGCCCTGGAGCGGCGGCTCCCCGGGATCGTGCATCTCGACGAGCGGCGTGTACGCGGGATCCCAGTCGTGCGCGAAATACAGTCCGCGCTCCTGCACCCACCCCCGCCAGTCGTCGGGCCCGATTTCGTTCGGGACGTGGAACGCACTGCTCGCGGAGTCCAGGACCGTCACCGCCGCAGTCTCGTCGGTCACACGGTCGTGCGGGCGCGCGATCGAGAGGCGATACGGCGCGAAGGCGCCGTTCACAAACGGGTATTGCTGGTACTGGACGATCACGAGACCGCCCGCGCGAACGTAGTCCAGGAGCCGCCCGTTGCTCGCGACGAGGGCGGGCTCGGTCTCGTACGCTCGGCTGCCGATGACGATCGCGTCGTACCGGGAAAGGTCCCCGCGGGCGAGCGTGTCGGGACCGAGGAGCTCGATCGGGACGCCCACCGCCTGCAGCGCCTCGGGGACGCGATCGGACGCGCCCCGCACGTAGCCGACGCGTGCCAGCGCCGGCAGCGAGATGCGCGCCGCGCGGAGCTCGGCCGTCGAGACGTGCACGACCGCGCGCGGCCGGATGTGCGGGTAGTCGATGAGCACGAGCGCCCCGTCGCTCCGCTCGCGGCCTCCGCCGAGCGCGGCGGCCTTGAGCTCGTATGCACCGGGGCGGACCGCCGCCGGAGGCGCGATGGTGATCGACAGGCTCTTCGATTCGTCCTCGCGCTCGAACGAGAGGCTGTCCGGCTGCAGCGTCGTCCAACCCGGGGGCGCCGTCAGGGCGATCCGGGCGACGGCCGGCCCGCGCGTGCGGTTGGTCACCGTGATCGTGAAGTGCCGGAGGCCTCCAGCCGCCCCGTCCACTGGCCACACCACGAGCTCCGGGGTCACCGCGACGTCGAACGGTCGAGTCACGAACAGCGGCCGCCGCACCTCGCCGGTGCGTTGATCACGATAGCGGTACACCACCTCGCGAGACAGCGTCAGCGGCTGGCCCGCGATCGTGAGCCGCACGGTCATCTGAACGGGCGGGGGCTCGAACGGCAATCCCCGCCACGCGGCCGGCACGCCGCTCCAGTCGTACAGGGCGCCGGCCAGCGGCCGTCGCAGGAAGTACGCCTGCGACCGTGGCGCATCGGTCGCCACCGTGACGGCGAAGCGACGCGTAGCGAGCGTGCCCGTCGGCACGGGGGCGCTCACGGGGTCCAGCCGCTCGACCTTCCACCCCGCCGGCGCCCCCAGCTCCATTCCGTCGAGCGTGACGCCTGCGTCCCCGGCGTTCCACACGCTCGTCTCCACCTGGACGCGCTCACCCGGAATCACGATGCCGTCGTCGGCGAAGCCGTCGATCGCCACGCCCGCTGCGGCGGCGAGCGCCTCCTCGAGAATCGCCTGTTGCCCGGAATCCGCGGCGCCGAGCTCACGCAGGGCGCGCCCGAGCAGCGGAGCGATCACGTCGGGTCGCGTCGGGTTGAGCTGCACGCGCGCCGAATCGATCAACCCGGCGTAGCGGACCTTGCCCGGGAACAGCGTATCCACCCCTGCGAACAGACCGTCCCCATCTCTCGTCTCTCGTCCCCGCTCCCGCCATTCGACAAACGCGAGCCGACCGATCCTCGGCCCCGGTTGCTCGAGCTGCCCCTCGTCCTGCGAGCGATGCCGGCTCCGGCCCGCCATGGCGATCTGGTGATAGGACCGACCCTCCACGGGGTCGAGCCATCCCGCGTCGAGCCGCAGGGTAGCGCTCGCGGTGTCGACGTAGAGGGAGCGGTACAGCTTCACCGGCCCCCAGCTCGAGTCGCGCAGCGCCTCGAACGCCTGGCGCGCGAGGAGGCCGGCCACTTGATGCTGGCCGTGGCCGTCGCGCGGCGTCCCGGAGAACACGGACACGATGATCTGGGGACGGAACCGGCGCACGACGTCGAGCACGTCCTTGAGCACGGAGTCGCGCGGCCAGAAGCGCAGCGCCTCCTCCAGCGTCTTGGAATACCCGAAGTCGTAGGCGCGCGTGAAGAATTGACGGGCGCCGTCGATCCGCCGGGCGGCGAGCAGCTCTTCCGAGCGGATGATGCCGAGCTCGGGACCGAGCTCGGGACCGATGAGGTTCTGCCCCCCCTCGCCGCGGCTGAGCGACAGGTAGGCCACCTGCGCGCCCATCCCCCGGGCGAACAGGGCGACGAGGTCCGAATATTCGTCGTCGGGGTGGGCGCCGATCATCAGCACCCGCTTGTTCGCGCCGAGCTGCTTGAGCGCGCCCGCCAACATCGCGACGCCGCCGGTGCCGGGTGGAGCGAACTGCCCCACGGCCGACCCGACGGCGCCGAACAACAGAGCTAGGCTAGTCCCGAGCGCGCGCCGCACTATGGCGAAAGATAAGTGACCCCGCCCTTCATAACGAATCGCACGCGCGACAGTTCCGCGACATCCTTCAACGGGTCCCCCGGCACCGCGACCAGGTCCGCGTACGCACCGGCGGCGACGACCCCCAGGTCCCGTTGCCCCAGCAGCTCGGCCGCGAGCGACGTCCCCGACTTGATCGCCTGCATCGGGGTCATACCGTACTGCACGTAGTACTCGAACTCCTTCGCCTGGTTGAGCTCGGTCCAGGGGAATCCACCGACGTCCGTTCCTAACACGATCCGGACACCCTTCTTGACCCCCCGGGTGAAGGCCCGACGCTGGTGCTCCACCATCGGGCCCCACGGGCCGCCGCGCGGCCCCGCGACGTAGTAGGCCACCGTCACCGTCGGCACCCAATACACGCCCTTGGCGACGAGGACCTCGAGCAGCGAATCCGTCATACCGTCGCCGTGCTCGATCGTGTTCACGCCGGCGCGGAGCGCCGCCGCGATGCCGTCCGACCCGATCGCGTGGGCCGCCACTTTGCGACCGAGGCGGTGCGCCTCGTCCACGAGGGCGCGCGCCTCGTCGTCGGTGAAGTTGACCCAGCTGTGGAGCACCGAGTCCGGGGCGGGCCCGAAGTAGTAGCGGCGATCACTGTAGTACTTGATCCAGTCCGCGCCGTGGGCCACCTGCTGGCGGACGGCCAGCCGCGCGCCCTCCACGCCGTCCACCGGCTGCACGCCGTGCGGCAGCTCCAGCTCCCAGTTGTCGGAGACGATCGGGTACATGCCCGTGGGCGCCATGGCGCGGGTCGCAGCGAAGATCCGGGGGCCGGGGATCTCGCCCCGATCCACGGCGCGCCGCACGTCCACGTCGGCGTACATCGCGCCCTCGGTCTCAAGGTCGCGGATGGCCGTAAACCCGTGCTCCAGTGCGATGCGGGCGTTGCGGGCGGCGAGAATCGCGCGATACGGCGTCGACTCGTACAGCAGCTGCTCGTTGTAAGACTCCGCCGTGGGGTCGCCCTGGAGCAGCAGGTGTGTGTGCGCGTCGATGAATCCCGGCAGCACCGTCATCTGCGACAGATCGATCACCCGGGCGCCCCGCGCCTGCCCCTGGACCTGCGCCAGCGGGCCGACCGCCTTGATCCGGTCTCCCTCGATCAGGATGCCGACGCCCGATTGCGGCGCGTCGGAGCGACCGTCGATCAGGCGGCCGGCCTTGATGAGAACCGGGGCCGCGGGCGGGGCGGGCCGGAGGGGGGGCGCCTGCGCCGAAGCCGTCGTCGCGACGGCGAGCGTGGCGTACAGGACGAAACTGGGGCGCATCGGGCCTCCTTCCGGGACGTGGCGCAATCTCCTCGTGACCGCTTCCCTGTCAAGCCTTAGATTGGGAGACTCTCCAACGGAGGCAACCGTGGCCGTCCGCGTGACCTGCCAGTGCGGGACGTCGTACGAGCTGAAGGACGAGTTTGCCGGACGCTTGGTGAAGTGCCCCCAATGCGGGCGAGAAAACCGCGTACCCGGCGTCGCGCCCGCGGCCGCCGTCCAGCCCCAGGCGGATCCGGTGTTCGACCGCGACGTCTTCCTCCTGCGGCAGCAGCTGCTCCGGATCTCGGAGAAGTACGACGTGGCGGACGAGCAGGGGAAGAAAATCGTGTTCGTCGAGCGCCCGGCGCACCTGCTGCGTAACGTCGGGGCGCTGCTCGCGGCGCTCGCCGCCGCAGGGGCCGTGGGGGTGGGGTTCGGGATACTGTCCGACATGGCCAAGGGCACCGCGTTCGAGGGCGTCCTGGCCGCGCTCGCGGTGATCGGCGCAATCGTCGCCCTGATCGCCGTCGGCGTCGGCCTGTCCGCCAAGCGGCACGTGACCTTCTATCGCGACGAAACGAAGCGCGACAAGCTGCTCGACGTGCTGCAGGACCGGAAGTGGCAGCCGATTACGGCCACCTACACGGTGCGCGACCGGTCGGGGCGCACGATGGCGCTCCTGTGGAAGAACTATCTGTACAACGTCGTCCGGAAGCGCTGGTACGTGAAAGCCCCGGACGGCACGACACGGTACGTCGCGAAAGAAGACTCCGTCATCCTCTCGCTCTTGCGCCGGCTCCTCGGGCCGCTGTTCGGTCTGTTGCGGACCAACTTCATCATCGTGCGCAACGGCTCGGAGGACGTCGTAGGCGAGTTCAACCGCAAGTTCACGCTCCTCGACCGCTACGTGCTCGATCTCAAGGCGGACCGGGCTCGTGAGCTGGACCGCCGCGTGGCGCTCGCGCTCGGAGTCATGCTCGACACCGGTGAGCGACGGTGAGCGACGAGCGGGAAAAGCCGATCGTCATCACCCCCGACATGCTCGCGACGAGGGCCGACACCCGCGTCGATTTCGAGCGCGGCATGCGCACCGCGCCGCCGCTCATCCTCGTGCTCATCGCCGCGAACGTGGCGCTGTTCGGCTGGGAGCTCGCCGCGGGGGCGCTCGCGAGCCGTGAAAGCATCGTGGAGGCGGGCGCCCTGGTGCGCGATCGGGTGCTCGCCGGCGAGTGGTGGCGGCTGGTCAGCGCCACCTTCCTGCACGCCGGGTGGGATCACCTCCTCGGCAACTGCCTGGTGCTCTATGTGGTGGGGATGGCCTGCGAGCACGCCTTCGGCTTCGTGCGGACGGCCGTCGTGTACTTCACCAGCGGTCTCACGGGCTCGCTGCTCTCCGGCGCCCTGTCACCCGGACCGTCGGTCGGCGCGTCGGGCGCGATCTTCGGCGTCGTGGCGGCGGTGGTCGTCGTCTTGTACCGCCACCAGAAGCGCTTCTACCTGCGGGACAAGCGGATCGGCTTCGTGCTCCTGGTTTGGGCGGCGTACCAGATCTCGACGGGCCTCCTGAACCCCTACATCGACAACTACGGACACCTCGGGGGATTCGCGGGCGGCGCGACCGCCGCGTTGCTGCTCGAGCCGAGCCTCTTGTCCGGGCGCTCCACAGGGTAGATTGGGGCTATGGTCACCACCGCCACCGCACCGGAGCGCAAGGTCAGCGCCGCCGAAGCGCGCGAGGTCGCCGAGGCCGCGCGCGAGCAGGAGTGGGTCGCGCCGAGCTTCGTACGCGACCTGTTCCTCGGGAAGTTTCGCCTCGATCTCATCCATCCCTACCCCGAGCAGGATCCCGAGGAGGTGCGGCGGGCGCAACCGTTCCTCGACAAGCTCGAGCGCCTGCTCCGCGAGCAGGTCGATTCGGACCGCATCGACCGCGAGGGCGAGATCCCCGACGCTGTCATCCAGGGCCTGCGCGACCTGGGCGCGTTCGGGATCAAGATCCCGCGCGAGTACGGTGGGCTGGGCCTCTCGCAGCTGTCGTACATGAAGGCCATCGAGCTCGTGTCATCCATCGACGGATCGGTGACCGCGCTCCTCTCGGCGCATCAGTCGATCGGCGTGCCCCAGCCGTTGAAGCTGTTCGGCAGCGACGCCCAAAAGAAGAAATATCTGCCGCGCCTCGCGCAGGGCGCGATCTCGGCGTTCGCCCTGACGGAGCCAGGCGTCGGCTCCGACCCCGCCGCGATGGAGACGACGGCCGTTCCGACGCCGGACGGCCAGGCGTGGCTGCTCAACGGCGAGAAGCTGTGGTGCACCAACGGCACCAAGGCAGAGTTGCTCGTCGTGATCGCGCGCACGCCGTCCAAGGTCGTGAACGGCAAGGAAAAGCGGCAGATCACGGCGTTCATCGTCGAGACCGCGTGGCCGGGCGTGAAGGTCGAGCACCGCTGCCACTTCATGGGCCTGAAGGCGATCTACAACGGCGTGATGCGCTTCACCAACGTCCGCGTGCCCAACGAGAACGTGCTGTGGGAGGTGGGCAAGGGCCTGAAGCTGGGCCTCATCACCCTCAATACCGGGCGGCTCACGCTCCCCATCTCATCGGTCGCCGCCGGGAAGCGCTGTCTCGAGATCTCCCGCCAATGGGCGAGCGAGCGGGTGCAGTGGGGTCGGCCCATCGGCAAGCACGACGCGATCGCCCAAAAGATCGGCGCCATGGCGGCCAACACCTTCGCCATGGAGGCGGTGGCGGAGCTCTGCGGGGCGATGGCGGACCGCGGCGGCTACGACATCCGCCTGGAGGCCGCGATCGCGAAGCTGTACAACTCCGAGGGCGGCTGGCGCATCATCGACGACACCGTCCAGATCCGGGGCGGCCGCGGCTACGAGACCGCCGACTCGCTGCGGGCCCGGGGCGAGAAGCCCGTGCCGGTTGAGCGCATCATGCGCGACTTCCGGATCAACCTGATTTTCGAGGGATCGAGCGAGATCATGCATCTGTTCATCGCCCGTGAGGCGGTGGACAAGCACCTGCAGGTGGCGGGCGACGTGGTGATGCCGGGGAAGTCGGTCGGCGAGCGCCTCCGCGGGCTCGGGCGCGCGGCGCTGTTCTACGGGTGGTGGTATCCGTCGCGCTGGCTGGGCTGGGGGTTCTGGCCCAAGTACGCCGGGTTCGGGGCCCTGGCGGGGCACCTCCGCTACGTGGAGCGAGCCGCCCGGCGCCTCGCGCGCGGCGTGTTCCACGCGATGATGCGCTTCGGGCCCAAGCTCGAGTACCGCCAGGCCGTGCTGTTCCGGCTGGTGGACGTGGGCGCCGAGCTGTTCGCCATGGCCGCGACGTGCGCGCGGGCCGAGTGGCTCCGGAAGAGCGACCCCGCGGCCGGCCGGCGCGCCGTGGACCTCGCGGACCTGTTCTGCCGTCAGGCGCGGGGGCGCGTCGACGCGAAGTTCCGCGAGCTCTCACACAACGCCGACACGCGGACCTATCGGCTGGCCCAGGAAGTGCTGCAGAGCGAGCATCGGTGGCTCGAGCGCGGGATGGTCGAGCTGTCGGACTAAACGGAGGCAATATGGATCACTCGGTGGACCGCCGCGCCTTCCTCGAAGGCGCCGCGGCGGGTGCCGCGGCCCTCGCCTGGCCGCGCTGGGCACCCGCGGCGCAGCTCGGTCGAGACGACATTCAGGCAGAAATCGAGCGGCGGCACCACGAAGCCGTCGCGCGGCTCCAGCAGTGGGTCCGCCAACCGTCGATCGCCGCGGAGAATAATGGGGTCGCCGAGGGGTGCGACCTCACGATGCGGCTGCTGCGGGACGCCGGGTTCACCCAGGTCGCGAAGGTGCCGACCGACGGCCAGCCGGGGATCCTTGCGACGCTCGACGCGGGGGCTCCCCGCACCCTGGGCGTCTACTTCATGTACGACGTCAAGCAAGTGGATCCCGCGGAATGGTCGTCGCCGCCGTGGGCCGCTGTCTCGAGATCTCCCGCCAATGGGCGAGCGAGCGGGTGCAGTGGGGTCGGCCCATCGGCAAGCACGACGCGATCGCCCAAAAGATCGGCGCCATGGCGGCCAACACCTTCGCCATGGAGGCGGTGGCGGAGCTCTGCGGGGCGATGGCGGACCGCGGCGGCTACGACATCCGCCTGGAGGCCGCGATCGCGAAGCTGTACAACTCCGAGGGCGGCTGGCGCATCATCGACGACACCGTCCAGATCCGGGGCGGCCGCGGCTACGAGACCGCCGACTCGCTGCGGGCCCGGGGCGAGAAGCCCGTGCCGGTTGAGCGCATCATGCGCGACTTCCGGATCAACCTGATTTTCGAGGGATCGAGCGAGATCATGCATCTGTTCATCGCCCGTGAGGCGGTGGACAAGCACCTGCAGGTGGCGGGCGACGTGGTGATGCCGGGGAAGTCGGTCGGCGAGCGCCTCCGCGGGCTCGGGCGCGCGGCGCTGTTCTACGGGTGGTGGTATCCGTCGCGCTGGCTGGGCTGGGGGTTCTGGCCCAAGTACGCCGGGTTCGGGGCCCTGGCGGGGCACCTCCGCTACGTGGAGCGAGCCGCCCGGCGCCTCGCGCGCGGCGTGTTCCACGCGATGATGCGCTTCGGGCCCAAGCTCGAGTACCGCCAGGCCGTGCTGTTCCGGCTGGTGGACGTGGGCGCCGAGCTGTTCGCCATGGCCGCGACGTGCGCGCGGGCCGAGTGGCTCCGGAAGAGCGACCCCGCGGCCGGCCGGCGCGCCGTGGACCTCGCGGACCTGTTCTGCCGTCAGGCGCGGGGGCGCGTCGACGCGAAGTTCCGCGAGCTCTCACACAACGCCGACACGCGGACCTATCGGCTGGCCCAGGAAGTGCTGCAGAGCGAGCATCGGTGGCTCGAGCGCGGGATGGTCGAGCTGTCGGACTAAACGGAGGCAATATGGATCACTCGGTGGACCGCCGCGCCTTCCTCGAAGGCGCCGCGGCCGGTGCCGCGGCCCTCGCCTGGCCGCGCTGGGCACCCGCGGCGCAGCTCGGTCGAGACGACATTCAGGCAGAAATCGAGCGGCGGCACCACGAAGCCGTCGCGCGGCTCCAGCAGTGGGTCCGCCAACCGTCGATCGCCGCGGAGAATAATGGGGTCGCCGAGGGGTGCGACCTCACGATGCGGCTGCTGCGGGACGCCGGGTTCACCCAGGTCGCGAAGGTGCCGACCGACGGCCAGCCGGGGATCCTCGCGACGCTCGACGCGGGGGCTCCCCGCACCCTGGGCGTCTACTTCATGTACGACGTCAAGCAAGTGGATCCCGCGGAATGGTCGTCGCCGCCGTGGGCCGCGTCGCTCGTCGAGAAGCCCGGCGTGGGCACCGTACTGATCGGGCGTGGCGCCGTCAACCAAAAGGGCCCCGAAGCGGCGTTTCTCGCTGCACTCCACGCCATCCGCGGTGCGGGTCGGAAACTCCCGGTGAACCTGGTGCTCGTGGCCGAAGGCGAGGAGGAGATCGGCTCGCCGCACTTCGCCCAGATTGTGCGGCGACCGGAGGTGCTCGCCGCGCTCCGGAGCTCGATCGGCATCTTCATGCCTTCGGCCGCGCAGGAGCTCGACGGCAAGGTGATCATGACGCTCGGCGCCAAAGGCGTGATCGAGGTGGAGCTCGTCTCGAGCGGCGAGCGCTGGGGCCGCGGGCCGCAGCGCGACATCCACTCGAGCAACAAGGCGCGCGTGGACAGCCCGGCGTGGCACCTGGTGGAAGCCCTCGCCACGCTCGTCTCGCCCGACGGCAACGACCCCGCGATCGACGGGTTCGCCGACAAGGCGCGACCGCTCTCTCCCGCGGAGAAGACGATGATCGCGGAAGCGGCCAACCGTCTCGATGAGCAGGTGACGAAGCGGCAACTGGGCGTCGACCACTGGGTGCACGACGTGAGCTGGCGGGAGGCGCTCGAGCTCCTGATGTCGCGCCCCACCGTCAACATCGAAGGCCTCGTCGGCGGGTACACCGGGCCGGGTGGCAAGACCATCCTCCCTCACCGGGCGGTCGCCAAACTCGACCTGCGACTCGTCCCCGACATGACGGCAGCCGAGGCACTGGCCGCTCTGAAGGCGCACCTTTCGAAACGCGGCTTCGGGGATGTGGAGGTGAACATGACCGGCGGGTACGACCCCAACAGCACGGCCGCCGACGCCGGGCTCATTCGGGCGCAGACGGCGGTCTATCGGCGCGGCGGGATCGATCCCGTGGTGTTGCCCCGGAGCGCCGGCTCCTGGCCGGGCTACGTGTTCACCGGAGACCCGCTCCGGCTCCCCGCGGGCCATTTCGGGCTCGGCCACGGCAGCGGGGCGCACGCGCCGAACGAGTACTACGTGGTCGACTCGAAGAACCCGCAGGTGCAAGGCATGGCCGGCGCAGTGCGCTCGTACGTGGACTACCTGTTCGAGCTCGCTCGCACCAGCTAGCCGGCAGCGGCTGACTACGCCGCCTGGTGGGCGATCATGATGCTCCGCAGCCGCTCGGGCGTCTCTCCGGCGACATCCCCGTAGGGTGCCGGGTGCCCCTGGGCATCCATCACGATGCTCGGGCACACGAAGTCGTAGCGCCGGGCGGCGATCCGGTCGGCCGCGGCCCGGGTCGCGACCGGCGTCGCGATCACGACCTGCGTCGCGCCCAGCTGCTCGGCTACCTTAGCGGCCGCGAGCACCCGCCACGGATAGGTCACCTGGCCGTCGATGATCACCGCGATCCGGCCGGCGAGCCGCTTCACCGGGCGCTCCGTACGGTACAGGATCAGGTCCTGGCTCACGCGCGCGCGGGACTCGTCGATCGCGCTCGCCAGCTTGTCCATCAGCGCACCGCTCGGCTGGAAGTCGGGGTCCATCTCCGACGGGGCCGATTCGGCGATGGCGCCGATCGGCGCCAGGTTCGATCCCAGCTTGATGAACGCCGCGACGAGCACGTCGAACGGGGCCCCCATCGCCTTGGAGGCGTTGGCCGCGATCTCCACGCCTTCGGGGGTGATGCCGAGCAGGAGGCATCCGAGGTAGCCGCGCCCCGCCAGCTGCTGGCCCAACAGGGCGCCGGCGGCAGAGCGCGTCGGGTAGAGCGGAGCCGGTTTGGGAGCTGCGGTCTTGGTCATGTGCGACGCAACATACAGGGCGGTGGAAGGCCGTGGAAGGCGGTGAAGGGCGACCGCCCTCCACCGCCCTGCTTGTTATCTTTCCCCAGCCATTTCCCAGGACGATTCGCGTGTCGAAGAGCACCCTGTCCGTCACCGACAACCGAACCGGCAAGCAGTACGAGCTCCCCATCCAGGACGGCACGATCCGAGCGGTCGACCTGCGCCAGATCAAGGTGGCGGACGACGATGCGGGGCTGGCGACGTACGACCCGGGGTTTCTGAACACCGCGGCGTGCCGCAGCGCCATCAGCTACATCGACGGCGACAAGGGGATCCTGCGCTACCGCGGCTATCCGATCGAACAGCTGGCCGAGCGGAGCACGTTCCTGGAAACGGCGTACCTGCTGCTCCACGGCGAGCTGCCGTCCGCGGCGGAGCTCGATTCGTGGGTGTACAACGTCACCCACCACACGATCGTCCACGAGAGCATCAAGAAATTCATCGACGGGTTCCATCACGACGCCCATCCCATGGGGATGTTCGTGAGCACCGTCGCCGCGCTCTCGACCTTTTATCCCGAAGCGAAGCAGATCACGAACGAGACGTCGCGCTGGAACCAGATCTTCCGGCTGATCGCCAAGGCGCCCACCCTCGCCGCCTTCGCCTACCGGCACTCGGTGGGGATGCCGTACGCGTACCCGGACAACGACCTGTCCTACGCCGGCAACTTCTTGAACATGATGTTCAAGGCGACCGAGGTGAAATACACGCCGAACAAGACCCTCGAGCACGCGCTGGACGTCCTGTTCATCCTCCACGCTGATCACGAGCAGAACTGCTCGACCAGCGCGATGCGGGGGGTCGGCTCGTCGCACTCCGATCCCTACTCGGCGATGGCGGCTGCCGCCGCCGCCCTATACGGCCCGCTGCACGGGGGCGCCAACGAGGAAGTGCTGAAGATGCTGCGCGAGATCCGCTCGAAGGACAACATCCCGGCGTACCTCGAGCGGGTGAAGCGCGGCGAGTTCCGCCTGTTCGGTTTCGGCCACCGGATCTACAAGAACTACGACCCGCGCGCCAAGCTCATCCAGCGGGTCGCCGAAGAGGTGTTCGACGTCACCGGGAAGAACCCGCTCATCGACATCGCCGTGGAGCTCGAGCGGATCGCGCTCCAGGAGGACTACTTCGTCACGCGGAAGCTGTACCCCAACGTGGATTTCTACTCGGGGATCATCTACGAAGCGATGAAGTTCCCGATGGACATGTTTCCGGTGCTGTTCGCCATCGGGCGGACGCCGGGATGGCTGGCGCAGTGGCAGGAGATGCTGCTCGACAAGGAGCAGAAGATCGCCCGCCCGCATCAGATTTATACGGGCTCCGACAAGCGGGACTACGTGCCGATCGAAAATAGAGGCTAAAGGCGCCACGCAAAGACGTCGCGCAGAAACGTCGCGCGACGTCGTCACGCAGGACCGTTAGCGCCGGCGGCGGCCCCCGCTGCGGGCGCGAACCGATCGACCCTGTTTGGGCACCTTGAGCTCAAGCGGCCGTGGCTGCAGTGGTTTCACCGACGGCTCAAAGCCGGGGATGACTTCCCGTGGGAAGATCTGGCCGACGAGCTTCTCGATGTCCCCCATGAGCAGCCACTCGTCGGGCGACAGCAGTGTGAGCGCGAGCCCGCGCGCGCCCGCCCGCGCCGTGCGGCCCACGCGGTGCACGTAGATCTCCGCATCGTGCGGCACGTCGAAGTTCACCACCATCCGGATGCCGTCCACGTCGATGCCGCGCGCCGCGATGTCGGTCGCGACCAGCACGTCCGCCTCGCCTGAGCGGAACGCGTCCAGGGTGCGGGTACGGTGGCTCT
>QHTS01000107.1 GCA_003220905.1 Gemmatimonadota bacterium
ATCGCCGCTGCGCACGAGGGAGACTTCACCGGGGCGACGGATCTCATTGTCGACGGCAAAGCGCTGGAGGGGTCATGGGTCGTGTACGATCAGATCCTCAAGGAGGGGACCTGCACGCTCGAGGAAGGGGGGGTCATCGATCCCACCGTATCGCATCGGGTCGTGCGGTTCACGGTCAACACGCCCAACATCGGCGACGCGGACATCGCCCTGGGCGACCCGGCGGTGCACGTCGCCGCGGGAGATGGACTGTACCAGTTGTCCACCTGT
This sequence comes from Gemmatimonadota bacterium, assembly GCA_003220905.1. Lineage (GTDB taxonomy): Bacteria > Gemmatimonadota > Gemmatimonadetes > Gemmatimonadales > GWC2-71-9 > AG41. The sequence continues at coordinate 271 of QHTS01000107.1, forward strand.
CACCAGCACTGGCACTTCCAGCATTATGCCACCTACGAGCTCGTGGATCCAGCCACCGGCAAGGTGTGGCAGGCGGCGAAGCGTGGCTTCTGCATGATCGACGTGGTCCCCTGGAACGGCGGCGTGCAGTCGCCGACCTCCTGGGTCTACCGCGTGTGCGGCCGGCCCGCTGGCCCGAACGGCCCGGCGATCGTCGGTAACCAGGGGATCAGCACCGGTCACGCCGATCAGTACTACAAGTGGCTCGGCGGGCAGTATTTCGTGCTGGATGGCGGCGACGGGCAAGCACCGGTACCCCCCGGCAACTACATCATCCGGATCCACGTGAACCCGCCGTTCCCGTGCACCAAGTTCGACCGCGATCACAACCGACCGGTGGATCCGCAGGGGATGTGCCACAACTTCTTTGAGAGCCGCTACGACAACAACGTGGCCGAGGCGCCGATCACGCTCCCGGTGAGCCGGCCCGGCAGGACCGGCTTCGGCCCTGGTGGCGGGCAGACCCCGCCTGACGTCGATCCGATCGACGATGAGAATCGGCCCGCGACGACCGACGGCAAATGAAATGCAACGAAATAGGCTAGAGCGCTTCGAGTAGCGCCGCGTAGTCGCAGACCATCCGCTCCACGGAGTAGCGCTCGAGCGCGCGGCGCCGCGCCGCGACGGCGAGGGCCGCGCGGCGCTCGGCGTCGCCGAGCAAGTCCTCCAGGAGGCGGGCGAACGCACCGGGATCCCCGGGTGGCGCCAGCACGCCGGCGTCGCCCACGAGCTCGGGCGTCCCGCCGCCGCCCGATGCGACCACAGGCCGCCCGCACGCGAGGGCTTCGATCAACGCGAGCGCGAACACCTCGTCGGGGCGCGTGTGCACGACGCAGGTCGCCGCATTGTAAGCCGCGACGAGCGTCTCCGTATCTACCTGACCCACGAACCGCACGTCGAGACCGACCCGCTCGGCTTGCGCGCGGAGCGACCCCTCGAGCGCGCCGCCGCCGCACATCACCAGCGGGGGCGCGGGCCGGGCGAGCCGGGCCACGCCGTCGAGCAGCAGGTCCCAGCGCTTCTCGATCTCGAGGGCTCCCACGCCGAGGAGGACCGGGCCGTCGCCCAGCGCGTGGCGCCGCCGGAACGCGCGCCCCGCCGCCTCGTCCGGGCGGAACAGGTCGCAGTCCACGCCGTTCGGGATCACGCGATGTCCGGCTCGGCGCATGAACGGCGCTTCGGCGAGCGCGCGCTGCGCGAGCTGCTGGGTGAGGAACACCGTCAATGCGACGCGTCGGAACGCGAGGCGCGTCAGCAGGTCGCGCGGTGGGCGGGGCGTGCTGATACAGTACACGACGACGAGCGGCGTGCCGAGGGAGGCGAACGCCGCCAGTCGAATGTCCCGGGCCCGGTCCACGAGCACCACATCGGCGGCGAGCTCCCGCTGTCCGAGCGCCTGCCGCAGGGCGCGGGCGCCCTTGAACGTCGTGTGGCCGACCGGCAGCTTCCGGACTCTCAGGCTGCGGGCCTGGAAACCGCCCACCAGCGGGTCATAGGCGACCACCGCGGTCGTGGTGTGCCCGCGGTCGGCGAGGCCGCGCGCGAGGACGGCGAAGACATTGCTCGAGCCCCGCCAGAACCGGCTCGACGTCACGAGCGCAATTCGCAACGGGCGGGTGCCCGCGGCTATCGAGGCCACCGGTTGTTCGCCCGATCGATGTCGGGGTAGATCCCCTTCGGGTCGACCACGACGCCGGCGACGGATTGCCCCCCCGCCCTTCGGACCCGTGCCGTGAACCGGCTGCCCAGGTTCCACATCTCGATCGGGAGCTCGCGAATCTCGCTCGAGCCATCGGTGTAGCGGAGCTCGAGCGTCACCGGCAGCACCATGTGCCCTCGATTCGACAGGAAGACGAACGCCGTGTCACCAGCGGCGGTGACGGAGTCGACGGCCTGATCGAGGCGAGCCGTGGTGTACACCCAGGCGCGCCAGAACCAGTCCAGGTCCCGTCCCGACACGTTTTCGATCGTCCGGAAGAAGTCCGCGGGCTGCGGGTGCCCGAACGTCCAGCGGCGCACGTACTCGCGCAGGGCGCGCTCGAACGTCTCTTTCCCCAGAACCGCGTCCCGCAGCACCGTGAGCATCAGCGCGGGCTTCTGGTACGCCGTCCACGCCAGATCGCCCGACTCGACCGGCTTCGTGATCAACGGCTGCTCGTTCCCCGGGACCGCCGAGACCCGATAAGCGGTCAGGAGCTCCCGCCGGACCGTGTCGCCGTAGACCGTTCCTTTGAAGTAGCCCTCCGCCGAGCCGTAATCGATGAAGCTGTTGAACCCCTCGTCCATCCAGGGATAGCGGCGCTCGTCCGAGCCGACCATCATCGGAAACCACTCGTGGCCGAATTCGTGCGTGAGCACCCAGTACTGGTCCTCGCGCTTCTGTGGTGGCATGCGGCCACGGGTACGGCCCCCACGTCTCGCTGAAGTGCTTGATCGTGAACCACGCCATCCGGTTCGCTTCTTCCCACGGCGTGGCGCTCGGCCGGTAGAACGTTTGGATCAGGACGCCGTTCCAGGTGGACGCGTCCCAGCGGTAGTCGGGCGAGGCGGCCCAGGCGAAGTCGCGCACGCGCTTCGCCGCGAAATGCCAGGTCTTCGAGCCGGGCCGCCGCGCCGCGCCGTTCGCCACGGCCTCGTCCTTCGTGATGATCTGCACCCGCTCGGCCGATCTCCTGGCCCGGGCCAGCCGCGCCCGGGTGGCGGGCGTCCACACGGCCAGCGGGTTCTGCACCGTGCCGGTGGCCGCCACCACGAATCCCGCGGGCAGCGTGAGCGTCACGTCGAAGTCACCGTACTCGAGATAGAACTCTCCGGCGCCGATGTAGGGCAGGGGATTCCAACCGTGCACATCGTCGTACACCACCATGCGGGGGTACCACTGGCCGATCTGGTACAGACGCGTCCCGATCCGTCCCATGCGGCCGCCACCATAGGGCGGTACGGGGAAGTGCCACGCGACGTCGAAGTCGACCATCCCTTTGGGGGCGAGCGGGCGCGGCAGCTCGACCCGCATCATCGTCCCGTCCTCCGTGCGCCGTAGCTCCCTGCCCGCGGAGGCAAAGCGCTCGATCGTGATCCCGCCGAGGAATCCCTTGCCCGTGAAGTCGAACACGGCACCACCCGCGAAGTGGAGCGGCGGCTGGTTCAGGGCGTAGGTCACGCTGTTCTTCGCGAAGATGTTCTGCTCGATCTGCACCCACACGAACCGCAGCGTGTCGGGAGAATGGTTTTCGTAGTGGATCCGCTCGGTGCCGCGGAGCAGCGAGCCCGCCGTGTCGAGCGTCGCGCGGATCACGTAGTCCGCGCGCTGTTGCCAGTAGTCGGGGCCGGGCGCGCCCGACGCGCCGCGCACGCGGTTCGGCGCGGGGAGCGGGAGCGCGCGGAACGGAGAGGTGTCGGCCACGGAGGCTTGAAGCGCCAGTGAAGTGACGGTCAGGAACAAGAGCATGCGCGTCCTTCAATTCCCCATTCCGCACTCCGCATTCCGCATTGCTACTCCTGAATCACCGTGATCTTGAACCCGTCCGGATCGGTGACCGCGAACGCCCAGTCGCCCCACGGGGTTTCGGACGGCTCGCGGTCGAGCGCCCACCCCGTCGCCTTGATGCGCGCCGCCACGGCGATGATGTCCTGCACGGTCGCCACCCACAGGCGGAAGCCGTCGCCCTTCTTGCGATCCCGTCCCTTCGCGAAATCGTCCTGGCCGAGCATGATGTCGCAGCTGCCGGCCTTCATCTGGATGCCGCGGACCATCCCCCCCTCTTCCCAGCGCTCGCCGACGATGAAGCCCAGCACATCGCGATACCAGGCGACGCTCCTGTCCAGGTCGTTCACCGTGAACGACGCGGCCATGGAGCGGAGCCGCAGCGACTCGGGCTGCAGCCGCTCGGGACGGGACGCGGGGCGTTTCCGGGCGGGACGCCGGGCCTGCTTTTTCTTCGTGGCCATCGTCGGTTTCCCTCTCTGTCGCGGGCGACGCGCGCCCCAAGCGTAGCGTCCCCTCGGCGGTTCCGCCAGATTTCCGACTCTCACCTTCAGCGGAGTCGGGACGATGCCCACGAGTCAGGCGACGGCGGTCTGGGAAGGCAGGCTCAAGGACGGGAAGGGGAACTTCAAGGCCGCGAGCAGCTCGTTCAGCGGCCCGTACACGTTTGCAACCCGGTTCGAGGGAAAGAAGGGCACGAACCCCGAGGAGCTCATCGCCGCGGCGCATGCCGCCTGCCTGAGCATGGCGCTGTCGGCCGGGCTCGAGAAGGCGGGGAAGCCCGTCACCCGGGTCGAGACCACGGCGGCGTGCACCATGGACATGGTCGACGGGGCGCCCAAGATCACCAAGATGGAGCTCAAAGTGCGGGGGCGCGTGCCGGGCCTCGACCAGGCCGGGTTCCAGAAGGCCGCCGAGGAGGCGAAGCGCGGGTGCCCGGTGTCGAAAGCGCTCGCTGGCATCCCGCAGATCACGCTCGACGCGGCGTTGGAGTAGGGGACGCGGGAAGAGAGACGAGGGACAGGTGTGGACGGTGTACATGCTTCGCTGTCGTGACGGCTCTCTGTACACGGGCATCACCAACGACCTCCCGACGCGCCTGGTGCGGCATAGAGCGGGGACCGCGAGCGCGTACACGCGCGCGCGCCGCCCCGTGCGCCTGGTGTTTCAGGAGCGCCAGCCGGATCGGTCGGCGGCGCTGCGGCGTGAGGCCGCCCTGCGCCGGCTTCCGCGGGGGGAGAAGCTGGCCCTCGTGAGTGGTGCACGGTGATGGCCGATCGGCGGGACCTGGCGGCCCTGGTCGTGGCGTTCCTGGTGGCCGCAGGATGCACGGGGGCCGGGTTCTGGCAGCTCGATCGGCTACGGCAGCGCCGCGAGCGCAATGCGGTCGTGCTCGCCGCCCGCGCGCTGCCCCCGCTCGTGCTCACCGGCGGAGTGCCCCTGGATTCGGCGCGCGACCGTCGCGTGCGCGCCCGCGGCCGCTACGACTACGGGCGTGAACGGTTCTGGCGACCCAGGAGCTACGAAGGTGTGCCGGGCGTGGATCTGGTGACGCCGCTCAGACTCCCCGACGGCTCCGCGGTTCTGGTGGACCGGGGGTGGGCACCGTCTCCCGACGCGTACCACGTAGACCGGGAGGCGTACCGGGAGGGGGACAGCGGCGCCGTGCTGGGTCTGGCGATGGGCGCGCCCCGGTCCCGGGGGGACGTGGACCCCGCCATCCTCCGCGACTCGCTGCCGTATCCGCTGCTGCCATTCCTCGTGCAGCAGGTCCCGTCCGACAGTCCGACCGTCCCTCCGCCCGGCGCCGCGCTCAGGCGCTGGCCGATCCCTGAGCCGTCCAACGGCCCCCACCTCTCGTACGCCATCCAATGGTTCAGCTTCGCGGTGATCATCGCCGTGGGGTCGCTGGCGCTGGCCCGGAAACGCGCTGCCGAGGCTGAATTGGCGCTTCGGGGCGGCGGGTGGGGGGCGGGGTACCATTAACGCCCTGTCCTAGCTATATTTAGCGACATTCGCCCGCGGTGTGCTGACAGCCCGCTCTCTGCACTCGTGGGCCTTTTCTTGTGCCGTCCGAAAGGAGTTCGCTCGAGATGCCTGCAGCGCTCCCGCTCAAGGATCCTGTGAAGGTGGGTCAACTGCTCCGCCGTCGCCTGCGCGAGCTCAAGCGCACGCCGCGCGAGCTCGCTGAGGCGGTTCAGGTTTCGGAAGACTATATGGCGGACCTGGTGTCGGGCCGGCGCCGCCCCCCGGCCCCGGGCCGCAGCGACCTGTATACTCCCATGACCAAGTTCCTGCGGCTGCACCGCAACGATCTGCCGACGTGCGCGCGCCCCGAGCGCGCGGCGGCGGTGGCCGCCGGACGGCCTGATCCGGAGGTGTGCCGCCAGGTGCTGGAGCTGTGCGCGCCCGAGCGTCAGCGGTTGCTGCAGCGGCGGTTCGCGCGGCCGGAGGGTGCCGAGCTCGAGCGGGTGATCGTCGGCCGGCTGCTCCTGGTGGCGCAAGGATTCGTGAACCGCAAGCTCGAGGACGAAGTGGGGTTGCGGATGGCGGCGGTGCGGGAGGGGTGCACCTACCTCCAGGCCCGGATGCGCCTGCTCGAGTTCCTCGACGCCGATGCCGCATCGC
>QHTS01000108.1 GCA_003220905.1 Gemmatimonadota bacterium
ATCGCGAGACCGAGGCCGGTCCCGCCGTAGCGGCGCGTCATCGACGCGTCCGCCTGCGTGAACTCTTGGAAGATGGTGCCGAGCTGCTCCGCCGAGATGCCGATCCCCGTGTCCCGCACCCGGAACTGTACGGCCGCCCCGGCTCCGTCGCGCTGAAGGAGGCTGGCCGACACGTCAACCTCGCCTTGGTCCGTGAACTTGATCGCGTTTCCGATCAGGTTCATGAGGACCTGGCGGACACGGGTCGGATCGCCCCGCACCATTTGCGGAACCTCGGGCGGCACGTCCACGGTCAGCTCGAGGTGCTTCTCCCGTGCCCGGACCGCGAGCAGGGTGGCGGTGGCATGAACGACCTTGGGCAGGTCGAACGGGATCGATTCGAGCTCCAGATGCTCTGCTTCGATCTTCGAGTAGTCCAGGATGTCGTTGAGGATGGTGAGCAACGCCTCGGACGAGGTGCGCACGAGCTCCAAGGCCCGCCGCTGCTCCGGGGCCAGCTCCGTGTCCAGCACCAGCTCGACGAAACCGAGGACCGCGTTCATCGGCGTGCGGATCTCGTGGCTCATGTTGGCCAGGAAGGCGCTGCGGGCACGGGCCACGCGTTCCGCCAGGTCGCGCGCCTCGCGCATCGCCGCTTCCGCCGCCTTCCGATCGCTGATGTCCTCGTACAGGGCGACGAGCGCGCCGTCCGCAGCGGCCTTCACGGCGGCCGCCGAAAGACGGACCTGGATGCGCCGACCGTCCTTGCGCACACGCTCGACTTCCACCCGAACGATCTCACCGCCCCGGACACGCGTCTCGAGATCACTCGACTCGGAGCGGAACGCTTCGGGCACGATCAGCCCGTCGATGCCTGCACCGACGACCTCGGCCGCGGAGTACCCGAACAGGGTCTCGAACGCGGCATTCACGCTACGGACGGCACGCTGGTCGTCCAACACGGCGATGGCCACCGGCGTGCTCGCGATGAGGGCATCGAGGTAGGCATGCTGACGCGCCACCTCTTGGGTGGAGCGCTCCAGCAGAACCCCCCCGCGCACGCGCTCCGCAAAGTTGCGATACCCGCGACGGTGCACACGGTCCATCCCGAGGGCGAACAGCGCGATCAGGACGGTCGCGATGACATTGAACCGGCCGTGCCCTTGTAGCAGGATCCCGAAGGGGAGCGGCGCCAACGTGGTGATCAGCAGATAGCGGAAGCTCCGGCGGTCCCCGACCAAGGTGCTGGTCGCGCCGGCGATGATCCCCGTGACCACCACCAGGACCAGCGCGCCCTCATGCGGCTGGAGGGCGGGGATGGCCATGGCGGCGCCGACCCCCCAGGCAAGCCCGACACCGGTCACCGTCAGGCGGATACCCCGCAGGGCCTCCTCGGTGGAAGGCGCCCGCCGGCGCACGCGCAGCCGCCACCAGGTCCGTAGCAGAGCCGCCGCAGTGACGGCGCCGACCCATCCACCGGTGACGCCGAGCGGCAGGGAGTTCCACACCAGGGCCGCCACGACGCTGACGAGCAGGATGTGCAGCGACTCGGCAAACGGGCCGCCCGCCAGGAGCTGACGGACCGCCGCGCGTTGCACCTCGGCGTCGACGCGGGGCTCCTCGTCGGCAGCGAGCGCCGCCGGGTCTCGAGACATGACTCTATTTGCGGTGACCACGGTCTGGTACGCAACATCGCGAGACCACGGCGGCCAGAACAGGGCGTTTTTGCGGCACGGAGGGGCGTACCTGCGACAGGTTACTCGCGGTCCAGCACCTCCCTCACCTTCCGGGCCAGCGCGTCCAGCGAGAACGGCTTTTCCAGGTAGGCGGCGCCCGGTTGCATCGTGCCGTGGCGCGCGGCGGCTCGGTCCGTATAGCCCGAGATGAACAGGACTTTCATCTCCGATCGCAGCGGCGCGAGGCGCTGCGCCAGATCCGCCCCTCCGAGGCCTGGCATCACCACGTCGGTGACAAGCAAATGAATGGGCGCCCGCTCAGACTCGCACAGGAGCAACGCCTCACCACCGTTCGCGGCTTCGAGCACGCGGTAGCCTTTTCGGGCGAGCGCCGTCTTGGCGAGCGCGCGCACGGCTTCCTCGTCCTCGACGATCAGCACCGTCTCCGTCCCCCGGGGGACTGCGGCCGTCCCGACGGGCGGCGCCAGGGCGTCGGCCGCGCCCTCCACGCGGGGCAGATAAATCTTGAAGGTCGTCCCATGGCCGGGCTCACTGTACACCCAGATGAACCCTCCGCTCTGCTTGACGATCCCGTAGACGGTGGCAAGACCGAGCCCCGTTCCCTTCCCCTGCTCCTTGGTGGTGAAAAAGGGCTCGAAGATGCGCGCCTTCGTGTCCTCGTCCATCCCCGTCCCCGAGTCGGTGATCGCCAGCATCACGTAGCGGCCTGCGGGGACCGTCGTGAGGTCGCGCCCCCGGGTTTCGGCCATCTCGACGTCCGCCGTCTCGATGGTGAGCTTGCCACCAGTGGGCATCGCGTCCCGCGCATTGACGGCGAGGTTGACGATCACCTGCTCCAGTTGACCTGGGTCGGCCTTGATGTGCCCCAGACCCGGGGCCAGCACAGATTGGAGCTCGATGTCTTCGCCCACCAGGCGGCCCAGCATCTTGTCGACGGTCTGGACCACCTCGTTCAGGTCCAGCACCCGGGGCGCCAGCACCTGCTGACGGCTAAAGGCGAGGAGTTGGCGCGTGAGCCCCGCGGCGCGGTGGGCCGCGCGCAAGATCTCCTCCATGTCCTGGCGCATCGGGTCGCCCTCCCGCAGATCGGCGAGGGCCAGGTCGGTGTACCCGATGATGGCGGTGAGCAGGTTGTTGAAGTCGTGAGCGATGCCGCCCGCCAGCCGGCCCACCGCCTCCATCTTCTGCGCCTGCCGCAGCTGCGCTTCGAGCAGCTTGCGCTCGCTGATGTCGCGCAGGAACGCGCTGAACAACCACGCTCCGCCCAGGCGCACGGGCGTGATCGTGAGCTCGACGGGAATCTCCCGTCCGTCGCGACGCAGGCCGGTGATCTCGATCCGCTGGTTCAGGACCGGTCCCTCGCCGGTCCCGAGAAAGTGGGCGAGTCCCCGCTCGTGGGCTTCTCGATAGCGCGGCGGGATGATCGTCGTGGAAAGCTTCCCGCCGACGGCCTCGGACGCCGGCCATCCGAACACCCGCTCCGCCTGCGGGCTCCAGCTGAGCACCACCCCATCCCCGTCCATCGTGATCACGGCGTCCAGGGCGGCATCGATGATCGCCTTCAGCCGCGCCTCGGACGCGCGAAGATCGGCCTCCGCGTGGCTGCGCTCGATGGCCATCGCCACCTGCGTCGAGACGAACTGCAAGATCTCCTTCTCGCGCTCCCCGTACCGGACGCCAGGGGTGTAGGTCTGAGCGACGAGCGCCCCGATGGCACGGTCGCCGATCTTCAGCGGCACGCCGAGCCAGTCGATCGACGGTGCTCCCACCAGCTCGACCTCGCCCCGCCGCTCGAGCTCCACCTGCACCTCCGGCGTCACGAGCAACGGCTGGCCGGTCCGCACCACGTACTCGGTGAGCCCCTTGCCGGGCTTCTTGGAGGAGAAGTCCGTGTCGTGCTCGTCCACGACGTAGGGGAAGCTCAGCAGGTCGTTCGCCGCGTCGTACAACGCGATGTAGAAGTTCCTCGCCGGCATCAGCTCGCCTACGATCTGATGAATGGCGGGCAACAATTCCTCGAGCCCCGGCGTGCTCATTGCCACCTGGGCGATCCGATAGATCGCGCCCTGCAGCTGATGGGCGCGTGCCTGGGCTTGGCGGCTGCGCTTGGTGTCGAGCGCTCGGAGCAGCGCCGGGCCGAGGCGATGCAGTTGGTCTTTGACGATGTAGTCCGCCGCCCCCGCCTGGAGATACTGGACGGCTGGCTCGTCTCCCAACCTGCCGGTCACGACGATCACCGGCGTTCCGGGTGAGAGCTGCTGTGCGAGCTGTAAAGCGCTCCGCGCGTCGAAAGCCGGTAACGAATGGTCGGTGAGGATTACGTCCGGAACGAACTCGCGCAGCGCCTCCGCCATGTCGTCGCGAGTCTCGACACGCCGGAACGTGCAGAAGATGTCGGCCCGGCGGACCTCGCGCTCAGCGAGCGCCGCGTCCTGGGGGTCGTCCTCGACGATCAGGATCCGAACGGTGGCCGGCATTGCCGGTTCCATGTATATGAGATGGCCGAGGCGTCCGCCAGAGTCTCCGCCTCCATTTTTTCATTTCGGTCTGGGGCGGCGTCCCGAGAAGCGCGCCCCGCGCCGGCCAGCCTCGACGAAAGGGCTCGCAATGCTGTTTTACCTGCCGATCGCCCTCACGGCACTCGCCACCACGCTGTATCACATCGCCCAGAAGTCGATCGTGCCCGGCGTGCATCCTATGGTGTCGCTCGTAATCACGTACGCGACGCAGCCTCGC
>QHTS01000109.1 GCA_003220905.1 Gemmatimonadota bacterium
CAGCGCCCAGGGGAGATCGGGTCGCAGGCCCCCCACGTTGTGATGCGTCTTGATCGTGACCGAGGGGCCGCCGAACGGCGACGCGGACTCGATCACATCGGGATACAGCGTTCCCTGCACCAGGAATCCGACGTCTCCCGGGACGTGCTCGGCCGCCTGCTCGAACGCGTCGATGAACGTGTGGCCGATGCGGCGCCGCTTCTCCTCCGGGTCTTCGATCCCCGCCAGCGCCTCGAGGAAGGGCGCGCCCGCGTCCACCACCCGCAAGTCGATCCCGAGGTGCGCGTGGAACGTCCGCTCCACCTGCTCCCGCTCGTTCAGGCGCAGCAGGCCGTGATCCACGAAGATGCAGGTCAGCCGGTCGCCGATGGCGCGGTGCACCAGCGCGGCCGCCACCGCCGAATCCACGCCGCCCGAGAGGCCGCAAATCGCCCGCCTGGTTCCACCGACGAGCTCTCGGATCCGCCGTACCTCCTGCTCGATGAAATGACCCGGCGTCCAATCGGGCGCGCAACCGGCGATCTCGAACAGGAAGTTGTGCAGCATCTCCCCGCCCCGCGGCGTGTGGGCCACCTCGGGGTGAAACAGCACGCCGAAAATCGGCCGGGACTCGTGCTGGAACCCCGCCACCGGCGCGTTCGGGCTCGATGCCGTCACGCGGAAATGCGGCGGCGGCTGGTCGATCCGGTCGCCGTGGCTGGCCCACACGGTGACACATTCCTGGGGCTCGAAGCCGGCGAACAGCCCCGTGGCGTCGCGTATCGTGACCTCCGCCCGGCCGTACTCGCGCTCCGCGGACGGCGTCACCTTGCCGCCGGCCAGATGGGCCACGAGTTGCATGCCGTAGCAGATGGCGAGGATGGGTGTCCCGAGCTCGAGGAGCTGGGGATCGGCCGTCGGCGCGCCCGGGTCGAACACCGAGTTGGGGCCGCCGGAGAGAATGATGCCCTTGGGGGCGAACTGCTTGACGAAGCCCAGCTCGGTGCCGCGTGCGGCGGGATGGATCTCACAGTAGACGTGCGCCTCGCGTACCCGGCGCGCGATGAGTTGCGTGAACTGCGAGCCGTAGTCGAGGATCAGAATCCGGTTCATGCACCACCCGCCCGGTACCAAGTCGTCGGTTCCAGCACCTCCCCGCGCAGCAGGTCGTCGAGCGTCTCGCGTTGTCGCGCGACGTAGTAGCGATCGCCTTCGACCAGCACCTCGGGCGGCCGGGGCCGCTGGTTGTAGGTCGAGCTCATCACGAAGCCGTACGCGCCCGTGCCGAGCACGGCCAGGTACTCGCCGGGCTCGACGGCGGGGAGTTTGCGGTCGAGCGCGAGGAAGTCCCCGGACTCACAGATGGGGCCCACGACGTTCACCAGCTCCTCGAGTCGGCCGCCGTCCCTGAGCGGGACGATTTCGTGATGGGCGTTGTAATGGCTGGGCCGCACGAAGTCCGTCATCCCCGCGTCCACCACGACGAAATCCTTGCCACCGGCATGCTTGCGGTACAGCACCTTGGTGACGAGTACCCCCGCGTTGGCCACGAGGTAACGCCCCGGCTCGCACAGCAATGCGAGCCCGGCCTGCTTGATCGGCGGCGCCACCGCGTCGGCGAAGTCTCGCGGACTCGGCGCCTTCTCGGTGTGGTAGCGCACGCCCAGCCCACCGCCCACGTCCAGCGCTTCGATCGTGCCGATCCCGGAGGCACGGAGTGCCGTCACCAGCTCGAGCAGCTTGACGGTGCCGCGGTGATACGGCTCGACGTCGGTGATTTGGGACCCGAGGTGCATCGCGAGCCCGCGCAGCGTGAAGAGCGGCTCGGCGGCCGCGCGTTGAGCCACGCTCACGACCTCGTCGTAGGGAACGCCGAACTTGGCAGTTTTTTCACCCGTCTTCGTGTACGGGTGTGTTTCGGTCGCGACGTCTGGATTGACGCGGATGCCGAGGCTCGTGCGCTTCTTGAGCTTCCGGGCGACCGCGATCACCGCGTCCAGCTCGGCGGAGGACTCGACATTCAGGAATCCCACGCCGGCGCGGATCGCCTCTTCGAGCTCCGGGGCGGTCTTCCCCACCCCCGAGAACACGATCGCGCTTGCCTCGAAGCCGGCCGCGAGGGTGCGCCGCAGCTCGCCCACGGAGACGATGTCGGCGCCGGCGCCCAGCGCCTTGAGAACCTTGAGGACCCCGATGTTGCCGTTGGCCTTCACCGAATAGCAGATGCGGTGCGGCACGTCCTTCAGGGCGTCGTGCAGCGCGTGGTATTGGGCGCGGATCAGGTTGCCGCTGTAGACGTAGGTGGGAGTGCCGACCCGCTCCGCGATGGAGCGGAGCAGCGCGGGATCGAACCCTAGTACGCCTGCGCCCACACCGCCTCCGCGACGCTGGGCTTCCCGCACCACATGCACGTTCTGGGCGCCTCAGCCGAGCGGAATGCGGGATCGGGCAACACCCGGACCGTCGCCCCGGTCTGCTGCTTGATCTCGGCCTCGCACGCGGGCGAGCCGCAGAAGCCGCCATACGCGAATCCACCCGTGCCCTTCATGAACTCCAGAAACTGCGGCTTCGTGACGCCCCGGATGGAATGCGCTTCGCGTCGATCCTTGGCCGTCTGCAACAGCGTGGCCTGGACCTCGTCGAGGCTCTTCCGGACCACGCCGCCGAGCCCGTCCAGCTTGGCGGGCGCCTTGCCGCCGGTGCGGCGCGCCGTCATCACCTGCCCGGCCGCCACCTCCCGCGGGCCGATTTCGAGCCGCAACGGCACGCCCTTGGCCTCCCACTCGAAATACTTGGCGCCGGGCTTGAGACTGTCCCGCGCATCGAGCTCCACGCGGATACCGACCTTCGCGAGCTCGTCTTTCACCTTGCCCCCAACTCCTAACACCTGACTCTTCTCCTCCTCCGACTTCCAAATCGGCACGATCACCACTTGCACCGGCGCCAGCTTCGGTGGGCAGACCAATCCGTTGTCGTCCGAGTGCGTCATCACCAGCCCGCCGATCATGCGCGTGGAGACGCCCCAGGAGGTGTTCCACACGTACTCGAGGCCGCCCGCCGCGGTCTGGTACTGCACATTAAACGCCTTCGCGAAGTTCTGGCCGAGGTTGTGCGACGTCCCCGCCTGCAGCGCCTTGTTGTCCTGCATCAGGCCTTCGAGCGCGTAGGTGCGCAACGCGCCCGCAAACTTCTCGCTGTCGGTCTTGCGCCCGGTGATCACGGGCATCGCCATCCAGTCTTCCTGGAACTCGCGGTACACGCCGAGCATCTGCCGCGCCTCCGCTTCGGCCTCGGCTTCGGTAGCGTGCGCGGTATGCCCCTCCTGCCACAGGAACTCCGTGGTGCGGAGGAACAGCCGGGTCCGGAACTCCCACCGCACGATGTTGCACCACTGATTCATCAGGAGCGGCAGGTCACGGTAGCTCTGTATCCACTTGGCGAACATCGCGTAGATGATCGTCTCGGAGGTCGGCCGCACGACCAGCGGCTCCTCGAGCGCCGACTCGGGATCGGGCATCACCGCCTGCGCGCCCACCTTGCCGGTGGCCTTGAGCCGGGTATGCGTCACCAGGGCGACTTCCTTCGCGAAGCCCTCCACGTGCTCGGCTTCCTTCGCGAGGAAGCTCATGGGGATGAAGAGCGGGAAGTACGCGTTCTGGTGGCCCGTCGCCTTGAACATGTCGTCCAGGGCATCCTGCATCAGCTCCCAGATGCGGTAGCCGTGGGGTCGGATGACCATGCAACCGCGCACCGGCGAGTAGTCCGCCAGCTCGGCGCGCATCACGACGTCGTTGTACCACTCGCTGAAGTCCTTCGCGCGTGGCGTGATCTTCTGCGCCTGGGCCATCAGTGGAAGAATCCCTGAACGAGCTTGGCGATGGGTACCCGCTCCTCGGCGCCCGCCTTCAAGTCCCGCACGACCACCTCGCCGGCCGCCCGCTCGTCGGGCCCGACGATGATGGCCCGCGGCGCTCCCCGCGCCGCCGCGAGTTCGAGCTGCTTGCGGATGACGGCGGGCCGGAGGCCGTACTCCACCGCGACGCCCCTATCCCGCAGCTCGTGCGCGAGCTTCAGCAGCGGCGCCACGTCCTCGCCGCTCACCGCTATCAAAAAGGCGTCGAGCTTCGTCGACGCCTGGTCGGCGGGGCCGCGCTCTTTCAATAGTTCTCCGAGGACGACGTCCCCCATGCCGAAGCCCAAGGCGGGGAGATCGACGCCGCCGAGCGCCTTCAGCAGGCCGTCGTAGCGGCCGCCGCCGCACACGGCCCGCAGCGATTTCCCCGTGTCGAACAGCTCGAACACGATCCCGGTGTAGTAGGCGAGCCCGCGGACGATCGTGAGATCCACTGCGACGAACTCCCCGAGTCCCATAGCCGCCAGCGCCCCGACGGCCTGGCGCAAGGGCTCACCCGCCTCCTCGCCACCCGCCACCTTGCCGAGCGCGGTCAGGACGGCGTCGAGCCCGCGCAGCGCCGCGATCTCGAACACGGCGTCCGTCTCCCGTTTCCCCAAGCCCCATTCCCGCAGCTTTCCCGCCAGGACGTCCTTCGGGTCACGCTCGCTCTTGTCGATCGCGGCGAAGGCCGCGCCGAGCTGTCCCTCGCTCACCCCCCGCCCGAGCAGCAGGGTGCGCAGCACGCGCCGATCGGACATCCGGACCTGCACGTCGCGCGGTCCCAACCCGAAGGCGCGCATGATGTCGAGCGCGGCCGCGATGAGCTCCGCATCGGCGAGCGGGCTCGCTTCCCCGAGAATGTCCATGTTGAGCTGAAAGTGCTCCCGCAGCCGTCCCCGCTGCTGCCGCTCGTATCGGAACAGCTGCGGGATGGAGAACCAGCGGATCGGCTTCTTGAGCGCCTGGGCGTGCGCCCCCACCATGCGCGCGAGGGTGGGAGTCATCTCGGGGCGCAGGGCAACCTTGCGCCCGCCCTTGTCCTCGAACGCGTACAGCTGCTGCACGATCTCCTCACCGCTTTTGTCCGTGTACAGCTCCAGCGGCTCGAGCGGGGGGCCATCGTATTCATGAAAACCGTAGCGCCGCGCGACCTCGCGCCAGGTGGCGAAGATGTAGTTGCGGAGGGCCAGTTCGTCGGGGTAGAAATCACGAAAGCCAGGTAAGGCTTGTCCTTGCATCGCAACAATTTAGCCGACGGGCGCGAACCCGGGCAAGCGGGCGAGCGCGTCGCCGACGGTGTGAAACGATCCGGTGACGATCACCGTCGCGGCGTCGTCCTGCACGCGCTCCAACGCGCGCGCGAACTGCGGCTCGAACTGGTGCGCCACCGCGAGGCCACCCAGCTCGCGCTCCAGCCGGCCGAGGTCCCAGCGCCGCCGCTCCGGCGCGGTGTCGGGCATGGTGAACACGAAGCTGTCGACTTCCCGGGTGAGGCAGGCGATCATCCCGAGGTAGTCCTTGTCCCCCAGCACGCCCACCAGGGCGCGCCGCTGGTGCGGCGGATCGCACTCCGCCAGCGTGTCGGCGAGGACGCGGGCGCCGTCGGGGTTGTGCGCCACGTCGAAGATCCACCGGCCGCGCACGTCGAATCGCCCGGGCACGTAGGCGTGCCTGAAGCTGTCCGGCCACGCATCGCCGACGGGCCCGAAGGGGGGCGGCAGGGCGTTCAGGGCCGCCAGCGCCACCCAGGCGTTCGCGTGCTGGTGCCGTCCCTTCAAGCCGAGCGGCCCCGTGGGCGCGAGCCCGGAATCCACGAGGATCACCGGGTTGGCGCCGCGCCGCTTGGCCTCGGTCACGAGCACCTGGCGGACGGCGGGATCGGACTCGCCAGTGGCGAACGGGACGTCGCGCTTCGCGATTCCCGCCTTTTCCCGTGCGATGGAGGCGAGGTCGGTCCCGAGATAGTCGGTGTGCTCCCGCGCGATCTTGGTGACGACCGACACGAGGGGCGTGATGACGTTGGTCGAGTCGAGCCGCCCTCCGAGCCCGACTTCGATCACGGCGACGTCCACGCCCCGCGCCGCGAGGTCGGCGAACGCGATGGCGGTGGTGGCCTCGAAGAAGCTCGCGTCGAGCCGCTCGATGTGGGGTCGCAGGAACGTGGCCCACTCGGCGAAGGCCTCCTCGCCGATCGGCACCCCGTCCACCTCCATGCGCTCCCGCACCGACACGAGGTGGGGCGAGGTGTAGACCCCCACCTTGAAGCCCCGGGCGCGCAGCTCGGTCGCCGTGAACGCGCAGGTCGAACCCTTGCCGTTCGTGCCCGCGATATGGATCGAGGGAAAGTGCCGCTCCGGATGACCCAGCACGTCCAGGAGTCCCTCGGTCGGCCCGAGGCTCCACTTTATGCGGCTCCCTTGTCGCGCGAAGAGAAAGCGGCAGGCGTCCTCGAAGGACAACCGGGTCAGTCGGCAGCCTCCGCCGGTTGCCGGCCGGCCATGTGACGGAGCAGCTGGGCGGTGGTGTCCCGCAGCTCGCTGCGCGGCACCACCGCATCGATCATGCCGTGCTCGAGCAGGAACTCGGCCGTCTGGAAGCCGGGTGGCAGATCCTGACCGATCGTCTGCTTGATGACCCGCGGCCCGGCGAATCCGACCACCGCCCCCGGCTCCGCCAGGATCACGTCCCCCTGCATGGCGTAGGACGCGGATACGCCCCCCGTGGTGGGGTTCGTGAGGATCGAGATGAAGGGGACCCGGGCTGCCCGCAGTCGCGCGATCTCGACGGAGCTCTTCGCCATCTGCATGAGGGACAGCACCCCCTCTTGCATGCGCGCCCCGCCCGACGCCGACACGATGACCAGCGGGACCCGCCGCTCGGTCGACCGCCGGGTCAGCCGGGCGATTTTTTCTCCCACGACCGACCCCATCGAGCCGCCCATGAAGTTGAAGTCCATCACGGCGACGTCGAGCGGCATGCCGTCCAACCGGCTGTAGCCGGTTCGCACGGCTTCGAGGGGCCCCGCCTTCTGGATCGCCGTCTCGAGGCGCTGCTGGTAGTTCTCAAAGTGGAGGGGATCGGTGGACCGGAGTCGTCCGTCCAGCTCGTGCCAGGAGCCTTCATCCACGAGGAGATCGATGTACTCCTGGGCCGAAATGCGGCGATGGTGGCCGCAATTGGGGCACACGTTCAGCGCGCGGACGAACCGGTCCTTGATGTCGATGTGCCCACACTCGTCGCATTTCTCCCAGGCGTCGGCTGGAATCTCCAGCTTTACCCGTTCGGACGTGCGGGGCTTGCGCTCTTTTTTGAACCAGGCCATTCGCGCCACAGTGGGGACCTTGAAGGCGACAATTTGGGAGGGGCCTCCTCCCGGCGCCAGCCCCGACCGCGTAACTCGTTGTCAGAGCTCGGCGTAGCCCGATTGGCGAGCCTCCCACGCAACTCGGAGCGAGACGCCCACGGCGATGGAACACGCGAGCAGGAACGAGCCGCCGTAGGAAAAGAACGGCAGCGGGATTCCGGTGATCGGCAGCAGATTCACCGTCATCCCCACGTTCTCGATGATGTGCGTGAATAGTAGGCCGGCGACCCCGAACACGCACAGGCTGGAGTAGGGATCCGTGGCGCGCCGCGCGATGCGGAGCAAGATGAGGATCAGCGCGATGAGGAGCGCCAGCGCGACCAGGACGCCGACGAACCCGAGCTCCTCCCCCACCACCGGAAAGATGAAATCCGTGTGCTGGGCGGGCAGGAATGCGAGCCGCTTCTGCGGGCCGTGGGTGAACCCTTGGCCCAGGAAGCCCCCCGAGCCGATGGCGATCTTCGACTGGATGACGTGCCAGCCGGTCGCACGGGGGTCCACCTCGGGATTCAGGAACGCGAGGAGGCGGTTCTGCTGGTAGGGAGCGAGACGACCCCAGAACGGCACCGCCACGACGCCCATGACCACGTTGGCCAGCATGACGGCCAGGCCTTCCCACACGTACGGCCGCCACCACAGCAAGAGCGCGAACAGCACGATGATCCAGACGCCCCAGGCCACCGTCGAGAAGGCGAGCACCAGGCCGATCACGGGCGACCCGAGGAGGAGCAGCAGCGAGGGCTTCGTCCCGGCCCAGTACAGCATCGTGAACAAAATCGCGATGAAGACGATGGCGCTCCCCAGATCCGGCTGCTTGGCGACGAGCAACGTGGGCACGCCGGCGATGAGGCAAGGCGGCAGCAGGTCCCGGAGCGTCGCCGGCGCCTCCCGCCGCTCGGCGAGCCAGCGCGCCAGCATGAGCACTACGGCGAGCTTGGCGAGCTCGGCCGGCTGGCCCAGCCGCACCCCTCCGATCGCGATCCACGACCGCTCGCTCGCGGCGGTGCCCGCCCCGGTGCCGGCGACCAGCGTGAGCAGCAGCACCACGACGCCGATGCCGTAGGCGTAGGGCGTCGCCCACTCGAGCAGCCGGGGCGACGTCCGGAACATCAGCACGACGGCCGCCGTCCCCACCGCCAGCCAGATCAGCTGCTTTTGCCAGATCGTGGCGACGAACGTCGGGACGTCGGTTTGTCCCGCGGAATAGAGCGTCGCGAGCCCGTACGCGGCGAGGGCGAGCACAACCGCGGTGAGCGGTCGGTCTATCTCACTGAGGCGGAGGCGCATTGCCGCTGTCCGGAGGCAGGCTCGGGGGGAGGATCGGGGGCACGATGGTCGAGTCCTCTTCCGGGATGCCGGGGAGGATCTGCATGGCGTGGGGTGCGGTATCGGTCGGGAGCACGATCCGAATCTTCGAGGCGAGTGTCGTGTCGACCCCGAGATAGTGCCCGATCACGCGGGTCACGAGGGGTGCCACGTACGGGCCCTCGCGTGCGAACTCCACGATTGCACCCACGACGATCTCCGGTTTCTCGGCGGGCGCAAATCCAATGAACCAGCCGTGCGCCGGCCCGTGCGGGTTCTGGGCCGTCCCGGTCTTCCCTGCGATTTCGATGGTGCCGCCGAACCGCCCCGCGCCTCTTGCTGTGCCGCGCTGGACGACCCAGGTCATCGCCTGGCGGAGGCCAGCGAGGTGCTCGGGGGATAGGCCGAGGCTCGGGGTCGGGCCGCTGGATGACGGGTGCACGAGGTAGAGTGAGCGCGCCCGCCCGTCGCTCGCGAGCATCTGGTAGAACCGGACCATGTTCACGAGGGTCTGGGCGTTTTCCCCCTGCCCGATCGCCAGGTTCAGGGTCACCGCCGAGGTCCAGCGGCGCGGCCCGTACACGCGATCGTAGTAGTCGGTCCCGCTGGGGAATTCTGAGGTGATCTCGCCGGGGAGGTCGATGCCGGTACGGGAGCGGAACCCCAGGCCGGTGGCGTCCTCGAACAACGACGTGAGGCCGAGCTTCAGACCCAGCTGATAGAAGTACACATCGCAGCTCTGCGCGATCGCGTCGGCGAGGACGAGGTCGCCGTGCCCTTGGGCCGACCAACAGCGGAAGAAGCGGTTGCCGTATTGCAATCCGCCGCGACAGGGGATCGGCATCCGCGACCGCAGCGTGACGACGCCGCGCCGCAGCGCCATCGCGGCCATGGCCAGCTTCCAGGTGGATCCCGGCGGATAGCGTGCCTGGATGGTGCGGTCGAACAGCGGGTGGGCCTCGCTCACGCTGAGGCGGTGCCAATAGTCCGGGTCTACGCCGCCCACGAAGGCGTTGGGATCGAAGCCCGGCGCGCTGTACAGGGCGAGGATCTCGCCCGTATTGGGGTTCAGCGCGAGCACCGCGCCGCGTTGTCCCGCTGGGAAGATCTGCGCGATGTAGCGCTGCAGCTCGAGGTCGATGGTGGTGTGCACCGCCCGGCCCGGCACCGGCGGCAGCCGGGAGGCGGTGCCTCCCTCGCGCACGACATGTCCCAGCGCGCTCACCTCCACGAACCGCACGCCGTCCGCGCCCCGGAGCGAGTCGTCGTACTGGCGCTCGAGCCCGCCCTTCCCCAGGAGTCCGCCGAGCCGCACCGCCGCGAAGCGACGCTGGGCCCGCTCCGTTTCGGTGAGCTCGCCGACGTAGCCCACCAGATGGGCCACCAGCGAGCTGTCCGGGTAGTGCCGCTTCGGCTCCGGCTGGATCAGCAGCCCCGGGAAAATCAGCCGCCGCTCCTCGAGCGCCGACACGACCTCGAACGTCGCGTTCGGGAGCACGCTGACCGGCAAGTACGGCGTCCGGCGGTATCGGATCAGCAAGCGCTCGACGGCGAGGTTGTCGAGCTTGACGATCGGCGCGATGCGCCGCAGCGTGGCCCGGAGCGAATCTTCGTCCGCCGGGAGCAGCGACACGGTGTAGCCGGTCAGATTCTCCGCCAGGATCTTGCCGTTCCGGTCGGTGATGATGCCGCGCGGCGCGGGCAGCGGGATCGGGCGCAGGCGGTTCGTCTCGGATTGCAGCTGGTATTTCGAGTGGTCGAGGATCTGCGTGCGGAAGAAGACCAGCACGAGAGCCGCCCCCGCGCCTAACACCACGGTCCGCGTGAGGCGGAGCCGGCGTTCGAGCAGGTGCGGGTGGAACGCGCTCATGCGTCGCTGAGGCGGATCGCGAGATGTCGCCCGAACAGCCACAGCACGAGGACGCCCGCCACGGCCGTCGTGAGGCTCTGCATGGGAGACCACACGAGCAGCTCCCAGCCCAAGAGCCCGCCCTTGAGCTTTCCCGATGCGAGCGCCACCGTGAGGTTGCGGCACCAGGTGCCGGCGAAGAACAGACAGCCGTTCACGAACAGGTTCTCGGCGAAGAAGACCGCCTTGCTCCAGGAGGAGAGATACCCCACGAGGGTGTGCGCGAGCGCCCCGGCGCCGAACGACGCCGGTGTCAGCGCGTCCCGCACCAAGCCGACCAGGAAGCCGGCGCCGGCGCTCGGCCCGGGCCGGGCCCGGATCGTGTAGAGGAGGAGCGCCAACAGCAGGAAATCGGGTGCCACGCGGTCGCCCCCCAGCCGGCCTCGCACCGAGAACTGCAGCACCACGAGCGCCGCCAGGATCACGTAGAAGCGGTACTTGTCGCTGCGCCTCACGGCGTCTCTCCGCTCGACTCGAACAGCGAGCGCAGGTCTCCGCGGACCGGCGGCCCGGTGAGGATCA
>QHTS01000383.1 GCA_003220905.1 Gemmatimonadota bacterium
TCCGGCTCGCGCACTGGCTCACGGCCCGCGGTCGCACGGACGGCGCCTATCATGCGATGGACCACGCCTGCCGTCAGCTCGCGCGCGCACAGATCAGGCCGCAGGCGGTGGCATGGTGCCTGACCGAGCTCGCGAAGATCCGGCACGTGCGCGAAGGTGAGGCTGCCGCGGCAGCCCTGTATCGGCGCGCCCTAGAGATCCAACCGGGTTACCGCGCGGCCCTGGAGGGCCTGGCCGATCTTGCCTACGCTCGCCGCGACTGGGCCGAGGCCGCACGGCTGTTTCGACGGATCGCCGCCGACGCCCATCCCGACCTGTATCTACGGCTGGCCGAGGCGCACTCGGCGCTGGGCGACTCGGCTGCGGCAGCCAGATGGGAGCGCGCGTTCCTGCGCGTAGCCCGCGCCCCGGGAGCGGAAGCGCTGTACGCCCACCCACTCGCGCTCTATTACGCAGCTCGCCCGTTGACGCTCGATACCGCGGTCGCCGTCGCGCGGCGCGACGTCGCCCGCCGCCCGGCGGTCGAGAGCTACGACGTGCTGAGCTGGGTCCTGTTCCGGCGCGGCGAGCTCAGTTCCGCGCTCGCGGCGTCGGACCGCGCCCGGCGCTGGGGTGCCCCCAGCCCCACGATGGATTACCACCGCGCGCGCATTCTCGCGGCGCTCGGCCGGCGCCCCGAAGCGGCGGCCCTGATGGCTCAAGCGCTCGCGCGTCCGAGCTTGTTCGAGCCGCACGTTCAGGAAGACTTGCGCCGACCTCGTTCCCTTGTCCCTTGACGGCCCCCGGCGGAGCGGTTAAAACCCCACCTCTTGCTCGCTTTCGTTAACGGACTCGATCGGATGCCCTGGCTCGCGACCTCCCGGCAATCGGCGGTGCTCGCCGTGTTGTGTGGCGTTTGGCCTCTCGCTGTGCGGGCACAACAGCGAGACACCACGGTGCATCCGGCCGACAGCCTGAAGGTCTACACGCTGCCCCCCACCGTCGTCTCGGTCACTCGGGCCAACCCGCCGATCAACCGCATCCCCCAAGCCGTCCATCTCGTCGACCAGATCGAGATCAGCCGGGCCCGGCCCACGTGGGGCCTGGACGAAGCGCTCGTGACCGTCCCGGGGGTGTACGCGGCGAACCGCTACAACTTCTCGCTCGATCAGCGGATCTCGATCCGCGGGTTTGGGGCCCGCTCGGCCTTCGCCGTGCGCGGGATCAAGGTGCTGGTGGACGGGATCCCGCAGACGCTCCCCGACGGCCAGGGCCAGCTCACCAACCTGGAGCTCGGCGCCGCCGACCGGATCGAGATCCTGCGCGGCTCGGCGTCGGCGCTGTTCGGCAACGCGTCGGGCGGTGTGATCAGTATTTGGACGGACCCGACCGCGCCGCGGAACCTCCGTCAGGAGGTCCGCGTCCTGTTCGGCACGTTTGACCGCGATCTGAATCGCAACTGGAGCAAGTGGCAGTCGAGCACATCGTTCCGCGTGGGCGCGGGCAGCGGGCTCGTGACCGTCTCGCGGCTCGACTACACCGGCCAGCGGCAGCACTCGGACGCCGATTTTCGCAACGTGAATTCGCGGTGGCACTTCCCGCTCGCGAACGGCTGGTCCCTGGCGGCCACGGCCGACATCGGATGGGATCCGCGGGCCGACAACCCCGGCGCCTTGACCGCCGCCGAGCTGGCCAGGAACCCCGACGCCGCCGCCTCCCGCAACATTACCCTGGTGGCCGGCAAGGACGTGACGCAAGGACAGGGTGGCGTCACGGTGCGGCGCGAGTTCGGCGGCGGTGGCGAGGCGTCACTGACCGTCTTCGCCATCACGCGCACCCTCAAGAACCCGACCACGTTCGCGTACATCGATCTCGACCGCCTCGCGTACGGCGCCCGGGCCAGCGTCAGTCGACCGGTGCCGCTGGGGCGCCTGAACCATCGGCTGACGGTGGGCATCGACTTCCAGCGGCAGCGCGACGACCGGCTGAACTTCGGAAACAACGCGGGACAGCCCGACAGCACCGCGCGCTCGCTCGACCAGCTCGAGCACGTGACCGAAGTGGGGCCGTTCGTGCAGAGCGCGCTGCAGATCGTGCCGCAAGTGTCGGTCACCGGCGGGCTGCGCTACGATTGGGTGAGCTTTCGAGCGGACGATCGGCTCATCACGACGACGCCGTTCAACCCGGACGATTCGGGCCGGCGGCTGATGCGCGCACTGTCGGGGTCGTTCGGTGTGGCCGTCACGCCGTCGGACGCGGTCACCGTGTACGGCAACATCGGGACCTCGTTCGAAACGCCCACCACGACGGAGCTCACCAACCGGCCGAGCGGCGCCGGCGGATTCAACCCGACGCTCCAACCCCAGAAGGCCACGAACTACGAGATCGGTGTGCGCGGCGACGTCGCGGGCCGGCTGAACTACTCTTTGGCCCTGTACGACGCTGCTGTGCGCGGCGAGCTCATCCAGTTCCCGGTGCCTGCCGACACGAATGGCCGCGTCTTCTACCAGAACGCCGGGACGTCCCGCCACCGCGGGGTGGAGCTCGGCGCCGAGCTCGAGATCGCGTCCGGGGTCAGCCTCACCACGAGCTGGACCTACTCGGACTTCCGCTACACGCACTACCTCGGGCTCGACGGCCGGGCGCTGCCGGGCATTCCGCAACACTGGCTCCACTTTCTACTGAAGGGGCGCCCGACCTTCGCGCGCGGCGGCTGGGCGGAGGTGGAGGAGACGCACTCGTCGGGCTATCTCGTGAGCGACGCGCTCGACACCCGTACCAGCTCTTGGTGGACCACGAATGTGCGGGTGGGTTGGGACGGCGCAGCCGGCAGCCTACGACTCCGCCCCTTCCTCGGCTTCAACAATGTGTTCAACCGGTCGTACGTGGGGTCGGTGGTTATC
>QHTS01000110.1 GCA_003220905.1 Gemmatimonadota bacterium
CTCGCCACCACCGCTCCGGGGATCACGCCCGCCCGGGCGATACCGATCACCACGTCCGGGTCGTATTCCCGGAAGATCTTGAGCGCCAGCGCCCGGCACATCTCGCCGAAGAACGGCCAATCCACCTCGAGAACGCCGTGCGGCGCCTTGCGGGCGGTGCGCGTGTTCCGAGGCCCGGGGGCCTTGGGCGGCGGGGGCGGCGGGGGCCGGGGGGTGCGGGGCGGGGGCGGGGCGGGCATGGGGTGTGAAGCTACATTGCACAGTCGCGAGGCCGCAAGCTATTTTCGGCCCATGGGTTTCTGGCGCCGCCTGTTCGGCCGCTCGGGCGCCGGCGAGATCAACCCCCAGCGCCTCGACTATCTGAACGAGGCCCTCGCCCTCGAACGCCAGGGCGACTACGACGCGGCCCTCACGTCGTATCGGCTGGCGGAAGCGATCCGGCACTATCGCCGCGCGCTGGAGCTCGACCGCGAGCTCGCGGGCGCGCACTACGGGCTCGCGTTCCTGCTGCTCAAGCGCGGCGATCCGGACGGCGCGGCCCAGCATCTTCGCGCGTTCCTCGCGCACCCGCCGAAAGGGCCCGACGCGCAGAAATGGATCGAGCACGCGACGCAAGCCCTGCGCGACCTCGGCGCCTCCGGACCTACCCAAGCCGCCGCGGCGGAGGCGCCCTGACGAGCCCGGCGGCCCGGGTCGCCGGCGTCGTGCTCGTGCTCATGGCGGCTCTGGCCTGCAACAAATTCGGGCCCGGCGACTTGAACCGCTTCATCGCGCTCGACGTGAGGGCCCCCGACAGTCTCGAGGAGTATGACACCCTCATCCCGCACGCCCGGGTGCTCGACGGCCACGGCGACTCGGTCGCGGCGACCATCGTCTGGGCCACGGCCGACAGCACCGCCATCCTCACCGTCCTCGACAGCCTCACCGGCCGGACCGTGGTGAACCGCACCGGCCAGACGGGGCGACTGGTGGCGCGGTCGAACGGCCTCATCAGCAACCCGGTCTCGATCCGCACGCTCGCGGCCGCGGATACGCTGTTCGCGACCGTAGCCGCGACGGTGGATACGGTGGCGCTGTCCGCCGACTCGGTCTCCGATTCGCTCACGGTCGAGGTGGCAGATACGATCAAGTCCGCGAGCGGAGGTGACTCGCTGACGGTCGCCCTCGCCGGCAGGCCGGTCGTCTACTCGATCACGTATCCGGCGTCCTCGGGGCCCGTGACGCTCGTCACGAACGACTCGACCCACAACCTCGTCACGACCGACACGGTGACGACAGGCGTGTCGGGAATTGCTTTCGTCAAGGTGCGGCTCCTGGGTTCGCCTGTTCCCGACAGCGTCGTGGTCAAGACGATCGCGCGGCGCGCCGTGGGAGACACGGTGCCGGGCTCGCCCGCTACGTTCGTCGTGAGGTTCCGACCATGAGCGCCCGTACCCTGACCGAGCTGTTCTTCGACGCCGTGGAGCGCTACGCGGACCATGCGGCCGCGTTCCGCTACAAGGCCGCCGGGGCGTGGCGCGACGTCACGCATCGGGAAGCGGCGGCGCGGGTGCAGGCGTTGTCCCTCGGCCTGCGTGAGCTCGGGATCGTGGCGGGCGAGAAGGTCGCGATCCTCGCGGAAACGCGCCTCGAGTGGGCCCTGACCGACTACGCCTGCCTGTGTGCCCGCGCCACCGACGTGCCCATCTACGCGACCCTCCCCGCCAATCAGGTGGAATACATTCTGCGCGACGCGGGCGCGGCGGCGGTGGCCTGCTCGACGGCGGCGCAGGTCGAGAAGATCCGCGCCGTGCGCGGCGGGTTGCCGTCGCTCCGCCACGTGATCGTATTCGATGCGACCGGGGGAGCCCGGGGGGGAGGCGGGGGGGGCGCCGGGGTGGTCACCCTCGCCGAGCTGGAGGCGCGCGGCCGGGTGGCCGCCGCCAAGTATCCCCGCTTCAAGGAGGAGGCGCTCGGCGTCCGGCCGGACGACCTCGCGACTCTGATCTACACGTCGGGGACGACCGGCCAGCCCAAAGGGGTGATGCTGACCCACGACAACATCTGCTCCAACGTGCGTGGCTCCGTGGAGACGCTCCGGGTCAGTGAAGATGACAGCTGTCTCGCCCTCCTCCCGCTGTCGCACATCCTCGAGCGGATGGTGGACTACTACTTCTTCCACGTCGGCGTGACCATCAACTACGCCGAGTCCGTGGACGCGTTCGCGCAGAACCTTCAGGAGATACGGCCGACGGTCGTCGCCGCGGTGCCGCGCGTCTACGAAAAGGTGTACGCGCGCGTACTCGAGAACGCGATGACGGGGAGCGCGGCCAAGCGCCGTATTTTCCAGTGGGCGAAGCGCGTCGGCGAGCGGTGGGCCGCGCACCGCCTGGCCGGGGTCGCCGTGCCGCTGGGGCTCAAGCTCACGCACGCGATCGCGGACCGCCTGGTGTTCTCGAAGCTCCGGGCGCGCACGGGCGGACGGATCAAGTTGTTCGTATCAGGCGGCGCGCCGCTCTCGGCCGAGATCGGGCGGTTCTTCTACAGCGCCGGACTCCCGGTCATCGAGGGGTACGGGCTGACGGAAACGTCACCCGTGCTGACGTTGAATCCGCTCCAGCGCCCGAAGTTCGGCACGGTCGGCAAACCGATCCCGGGAGTCCAGGTCAAGATCGCGGCCGACGGCGAAATCCTCGCGAAGGGCGCGAACATCATGCAGGGCTACTACAACAAGCCGGCAGAGACCCGCGACGTGATGGACGCGGAGGGCTGGTTCCACACGGGGGACATCGGTGAGCTCGACGCCGATGGCTACCTCAAGATCACCGATCGGAAGAAGGATCTGCTGAAGACGGCCGGCGGCAAGTACATCGCGCCGCAGCCGATCGAGAACACGGTGCGGTTGAACAAGTTCGTGGCGAGCGCCGTGGTGCTCGGCGACCAGCGCAAGTTCCCCATCATCCTCGTCGTGCCCAATTTTGCCCAGCTCGAGCGGTGGGCCAAGGAGCGGAACCTGACCTACGCGTCTCCGGCCGAGCTCGTCCGGCTGGCCGACGTCCAGGCCAAGATGGAGCGCGAGGTGATGGGCGGCCTGCGCGACCTCGCCAAGTTCGAGATGCCGAAGAAGGTCATCCTGATCGAGCGGGACTTCACGATCGAGTCCGGCGAGCTC
Source organism: Gemmatimonadota bacterium (assembly GCA_003220905.1). Lineage (GTDB taxonomy): Bacteria > Gemmatimonadota > Gemmatimonadetes > Gemmatimonadales > GWC2-71-9 > AG41. The sequence continues at coordinate 3,152 of QHTS01000110.1, forward strand.
ACGCCGTCGCTCAAGGTCAAGCGCCGCCAGGTCGAAAAGAACTACAAGGACCTGATCGATCGGGTGTACGTGGAGGCCGGTTCGACCGCGGCCACCGTCGAAGGCTGATCAGCGCCGCTCGCCAACGAACAGCCCGTGCCCGAGCGCCAACTGCGTGAGCCCGACCGGCGCGGCGACGCGCTCGCTCTCGATCACCAGCCGCCGCCCCGGGAGTAGCACCCGCCGCGCCTCGGCGAGCCACTCGGCGCCCAGGCGGTCGGGCCCAACGACGGCCGCCCGCGCCACCGTCTGTCGCAGCGGAATCATCGCCTCGCAGTCGAGCAAGCTCAGCACCGGGAGCTCCGCCACGTCGTCTGGTGCGTTCACGCCCACAAAGTGGATGCCGCCCATGAGCCCCGCGAGTCCCACCGCATGCCGCGCGGCGGAACGGCGGGAAACGGGAAACGGGAAACGGGAATGGTTGCACGGTCGTCCTGCACGTTTCCCGTTTCCCCTTTCCCCTTCCCCGAGAAGTGCACGATCCCTTTCACTACGGGGAATTCCCGCTGGCAAATCGGGCATCCGAGTGTCCCGGATCGCACCATCCGCCCGAGCATCTCGCCCGTGGACAACACGAGGAAACCCTCCTCGTGCCGCTCCGGGCAGCGGAGCATCTCCGTCAGCTCAATGTGCACCCGAGCCGAACTCCACCCATGTGACGCTGTTCGCTTCGACGCGCACGCGGCGCGTCATCCGCCGCCCGTCCACCACCACCGCGAGCGTGTACTCACCGGGCTCGACATCCGACACGGCGAAGTGCTCGCGGTAGTCCGGGTCCGGGTGATTGTGCTCGCCGTACGTTTCGGCGTACGAGTACGGCGTCTCCTGCGGCTCTGCCTTGATC
>QHTS01000111.1:0-13946 GCA_003220905.1 Gemmatimonadota bacterium
CGCCCGCCGCACGGCGAAGCGCGCGAGCGCGGAGCGCAGGGAGCGGAGCATTGTAGATTGCACCAATCTATGTCACACACGCCGCGCCCGCCGGGTCCCGCGCGCGCCCACCCGCTCGCGGGCCGGCGCATCGCGGTCACCCGCGCGCGCGAGCAGGCGGGCGACCTCGTGCGGGAGCTGGAGGCGCTCGGCGCCGAGGTCGTCGCCGCACCGACGATCCGCATCGCGCCGCTCACCGATCTCGCCGCGCTCCGCGCCGCGCTCAGCCGCGTCCCGCCGTACGACTGGATCGTCTTCACCAGTCAGAACGCCGTGCAGGTTGTGTGTGACCGGCTGCCGGAGTGGGACCTCTCGCCCCGCGACGTGGCGCGCGCGGCGGTCGCGGCGATCGGCCCCGCGACTGCGGAGGCACTCGTGCGCCGCGGGGTCGTCCCCGACCTCGTGCCCGACCGGTTCGTGGCCGAGGCGGTCGTGACGGCGCTCGTGGCGCAGGGTGACGTGCGCGGGAAGACGGTCCTGCTCCCGCGCGCGCGCGAGGCCCGCGACGCGCTGCCCGACGGACTGCGCGCGCTGGGCGCGCGGGTCGACGTGATCCCGATCTACGAGACCATCCGGGAGACGGGAGACGGGAGCGGACTCGCCGCGGAGATCCTCGCCGGAACGATCGACGCCGTCACGTTCACCTCCTCCTCGACCGTCCGGGGCTTCGTGGAGCTGGTGGGCAGCCCGGCCGCCGCGTCCGGCCGGTTCGCCGCCGCGGTGATCGGCCCCGTCACGGCCGGGACGGCGCGGGAGCTCGGGATCGCCGTCGCTATCGAGGCGCGGGATTACACGGTGCCCGGGCTGGTGAGCGCGATCGTGCGGTATTACAGGGACGAGGGACGACGGACGAGGGAAGGGTGATCGCTGCGCTGAAGCTGGGCACACGGGGGAGCAAGCTCGCAGTGTGGCAGGCCGAGTGGGTGAAGGCCGCGCTCGCGCGGGCCGGCGTGGACGCCGAGCTCGTGATCATCAAGACGCGCGGCGATGCGGAGGTCGATCGCCCGCTGCACGAGCTCGAGGGGAAGGGCTTCTTTACGAAAGAGATCGAGGAGGCGCTCCGCGACGGTCGCATCGACGTGGCGGTACACTCGCTCAAAGATCTGCCGACCTCCCTGCCAGCCGGCTTGGTGCTGGCGGCGGTGCCGCAGCGGGCCGATCCCGCCGAGGCGCTGGTCACGCGCGAGGCCGGGATCACGTCGATCGCCGGCCTTGCCGCGGGCGCCAAGCTCGGCACGTCCAGCTTGCGCCGCGTCGCGCAGATCCGATACCTCCGGGCGGACCTCGACATCGTGCCGCTGCGCGGCAACGTGCCGACGCGCGTGCAGAAGGTGAAGGAAGGGCGTGATGGCTTGGACGCGGCGCTCCTTGCGGGGGCGGGGCTCGAGCGGCTCGAGCTCGCGGGGCAGATCGCCGCGCGGCTCGATCCGCTGGACGTCATGCCCGCACCGGGTCAGGGAGCGCTCGGCCTCGAGGTCCGCGCGGACGACCGCAAGGCCCGCAGCGCCCTCGCGCCGATCGAGGATCCGGCGAGCGCGTGCCAGGTCGCGGCGGAGCGGGGCCTCCTCGCCTCGCTCGAGGGTGGATGTCAGGCCCCGGTGGCGGCCTACTGCGGGAGCGGGGAGCGGGGAGCGGGGAGCAGGCTGTACGGGCGAGTGACCGCGCAGGACGGCTCGGTGCAGATTACGGCGTCGGCCGAGATCGACGAGCGGGAGCCCGGGGCCGCGGGGGCGCGCGTGGCGGACTTGCTCCGGGCGCAGGGTGCGTCGAGATTGCTCGGCCGATGAGCCAGTTCCCGATCCGCCGCATGCGCCGGTTGCGCCGCACCGCTGCGTTGCGCCGCTTGGTGCAGGAGACGCATCTCGTCCCTTCGCAGCTCGTCTGGCCCCTGTTCGCGTGCCACGGGGAGGGCGTCCGGCGGGAAGTCGCGGCCTTGCCCGGTGTCTCTCAGACCTCGGTGGACGAGCTCGTGAAGGACGCCGAGCGGGCGCGGCGGCTCGGGCTCGGCGGCATCATTCTCTTCGGCCTTCCCGCAGCCAAGGACGCGACCGGCTCAGAGGCGTACGACGAGCAGGGGATCGTGCAGCAGGCGGCGCGGGCGGTGAAGCGGGCCGCGCCGGACCTGCTCGTGATCGGGGACGCTTGCCTGTGCGAGTACACCGACCACGGGCACTGCGGCGTCGTGCAGGACGGCGAGGTCGACAACGACGCGTCGGTGTATCTGCTGGGCAAGGTCGCGGTGACGCAGGCGCGCGCCGGCATCGACATCATCGCGCCAAGCGACATGATGGACGGCCGGGTGGCCGGGATCCGCAAGGCGCTCGACGCCGCCGGATTCTCACGCGTCCCGATCATGTCGTACGCGGCGAAGATGGCGTCGGCGTTCTACGGGCCGTTCCGCGAAGCGGCCGGCTCGACCCCGCAGTTCGGCGACCGCCAGTCCTACCAGATGCAGGGGACCAACGCCGACGAGGCGATGCGAGAGATCCGGCTGGACGTCGAGGAAGGGGCGGACATCGTCCTGGTGAAGCCCGCGCTGCCCTGCCTCGATCTCATCCGCCGCGCCAAGCAGGAGTTCGGCTCCCCGCTCGCCGCGTACCAGGTGAGCGGGGAGTACGCGATGATCAAGGCGGCGGCGGCGCGCGGCATGCTCGAGGAGGCGCGCGCGATGTGGGAAACGCTGTACGCCATCCGTCGGGCCGGCGCCGACATCGTTCTCTCGTACTTCGCGCCGATCGTCGCCGAGACCCTCTAGCTGCGCGGCAGCAGCAGCACCCTCCACAGCGCCGCAGCCATGCCCGCGCCGATCACCGGGCCGATCCAGTACACCGCGTGGGCGTCCCATTGCCACGCGACGAGCGCGGGTCCGATCGCGCGGGCGGGATTCATCACCGCGCCGGTCAAGCTGCCGCCCACCAGCGCGTCCACGAAGATCGCGAGGCCGATGCCGAAGCCGGCGATCCTCGGCGCTTCCGACGAGACGGCCGTCCCGAACACCGCGCTCACCAGGAAAAAGGTGAGCGCCGCCTCGATCCAGATCCCCTGCATGAAGCCCACGTCGGTCGCGAGCCGTGGCGTGCCCCCGAGCGCCAGGCGCACGGCCATGGGCGGCAACACCGCCTTCACCAGCGCCGCGCCGACCGCCGCGCCCAGGACCTGCGCCAGGACATACTGCCACACCAGCCGGCCGGCGAACCGGTTCCCGAGCCACAGCCCCAGCGTGACGGCGGGATTCATGTGACCGCCGGAGATGCTCATGGTCATGGACACGATGACGGCCATCCCCACGCCGTGCGCCAGGGCCACGCCGAGCGGGCCGATGCTGCCGGTGGTGGGGCCGTTGGCGACGAACGCCACGACGCTGCCCGCGCCCAGGAACACGAACAACAGCGTGCCGATGAACTCGGCTGTGAGTGGCCGCAGAAGCTTGGGCATGACGAGGTCCTCGAGGTTGTGGCCACGGAGAATCTACGTCAATCGGGACGTCGCAACACCACCGCGGCGTTGATCCCGCCGAACCCGAACGAGTTGGTGAGCACCACGTCCGGCGCCGCCGCTCGGCCATCGCCGCGCAGGCAGTCCAGGTCGCAGGCCGGGTCGGGACGCTCGAGATTGATGGTGGGGGGGAGCCAGCGCCGCTCCATGGCGAGCGCGCAAATCGCCACCTCGATTGCGCCGCTCGCGCCGAGCGCGTGGCCATAGTAGCCCTTCGTCCCGCTGACGCTGAGCCGGTAGGCGTGGTCGCCGAAGACGTGCTTGATCGCCGCGGTCTCCGTCGCGTCGTTGAGCGGAGTGGACGACCCGTGGGCGTTGATGTAGCCGACCTCGACCGGTGCGACGCGGGCGTCCGCGAGGGCGAGGTGCATCGCGCGGGCCGCCTGGCGGCCGTCCGGGCGCGGCGCGGTCATGTGGTAGGCGTCGTTGGTGAAGGCGAAGCCCGCGAGCTCGGCGTAGATCTTGGCGCCCCGCGCGACGGCACGCTCACGCTCCTCGAGCACCAGCACGGCCGCCCCCTCGCCCATCACGAACCCGTCGCGGTCCTCATCGAACGGGCGCGAGGCGTGGGCGGGATCGTCGTTGCGGGTGCTCATCGCGCGGATCACGCTGAACGCCGCGTACGTCATCGGCGCGAGCGGCGCCTCGGCGCCGCCCGCGAGCATCACGTCGGCTCGGTCCTCGCGGATCGCGTGGAACGCCTCTCCCACCGCGATGGTGCCGGAGGCACAGCTCATGGCGTTGGTCGAGTTCGGCCCCGTGAACCCGAATGCGATCGCGATATTGCAGCTCGCGGCGCCGGGGAACACGGCGAGCGCGAGCGCCGGGTCGAGCCCACGGGGGCCTTCCGCGCGAAATCGCTCGATCTGCGACTCGGCGAAGGCCACGCCTCCAAGCGCCGATCCCATCATCGCCCCGATCCGGTCGCGGTCCTCACGCGCCGGGTCGAGATCGGCATCGGTGAGCGCGAACCGCGCGCTCGTCACCGCCAGCTGGGAGAAGCGGTCGAGTCGCTTGGCCCGCTTCGCGTCGAGGTGGTCCTGCGGGCGGAAATCGGGGATCTCGGCGGCGATCCGACTCCTGAACGGAGTCGGATCGAAGCGCGTGATCTCCCGGACGGCCGAGGAGCGGGCCGCGAGCCCGGCCCACAAGCCGTCGGCTCCCGTGCCGATCGGGGTGACGGCGCCGACTCCTGTGATGACCACCCTTCGTCCGCCGTTTTTCACGTTGCACTCCCTGTTGGTCCACGGCTGAAGCTGCGACTCGGCCCGCGCACTTCACGCACCCTCCAGCACACGTTTTAGTCCGGCAAGCGTCCGGGACGCGATCCCGTGGACGAACACCGGCCCGATCACGAGCCGCGCGGCCCACGGACCGATGAGCGGCCACGCCGGGCCCGCCCACTCGTGCACGACCGTCACTTCCACACCGCCCGGCGCCTCCACCAGCCGCCAGACAACGTCCATCCGCTGCGTGATACCCCGGACGTGCCGGTAGCGGATTTCCCGCGCCGGCCGGTCCGCGGTCATCTCCGACACCCACCACGTGGGGTAGCGGAACACGCCGAAGGGGCGCCACGCCGCCATTTCCACGGTGCCGCCGCCGTTCCGACGCTCGAGGAAGCGAACCCACCGGTAGTGAGAGAGGATCGCAGGCCAGCGCTCCACGTCTGACGCTGCGGCGAAGACGCGGTCGACGGGCGCGCGAATCACCACTCGGTCGACGGTATGCATCACAGTACACATTGCGTCTTGGCGTCTGACAACCTCACTGGTACCTGCGGTCTGGTGCCCACGATGCCACAATTCGGAACCCCGGTTGGTATCGCACGACCGCGGTGACTCCCGCCCCCTCCAGCATGGCCCTGAATTCCGGCAGCGTATAGCCCCGCTTGAGCGACACCACCGCGTCGTGCCGGGTCAAGCCGCTCATCGCGAGGCCGACCGAGGCCGCCCATACGCCGGCCATGGCCACGCGCGAGCGGCGCAGGTCCGCGAGCACCACGGCGCGCCGGGCCACACGGTCGAACGCGGCGATCCAGCGCACGGCGACCGCGCGCGGCAGGTGGTGCAGCACCTGGCTCGCCACGATCACGTCCACCGAGCGCGGCCCGAGCGGCAGCGCGTTTCCGTCCGCGACGATCGTCGGCACGCCGGCGGCGCTGGCGATCCTCGCTGCCGTGGGGTTCAGCTCGAGGCCGATCGCCGTGAGATCGATGCCCCGCCGCCGGGCCGCCGCCCTCGTCGCCAACGCGATATCCCCTGAGCCAGTTCCTACGTCGAGCAGGGTCCACGTTTCCCCTTTCCCCTTTCCCCTTTCCCTTCTTCGCCGCTCGAAGAACGGCTCCAGCTCGCGCAGGACGGCACGCGTTCCGCCGAACAGCGCGTTGAGCCGGGCGATGTCGCGGAGCTGCCTCCCGACGAGGACGGGATCGGCCCGAGGATCGTCCAGCAGCTCGGTTCCGATCATGGGCCTCCGGCGCCGAGACCGGCGTAGCCACCGCGGTAGTAGAGCAGGGGCCGGCGGTCCGAGACGGTGCCGCCCGTGACCAACCCGAAGAACACGGTGTGATCCCCGCCCGGGGCCTCCGCCTGTTTCTCACACTCGATGCTCGCGAGGACGCCTTCGAGTACCGGGATGCCGTGCTTCGAGTCCCGGTAGCCGATGCCGTCGAACCGGTTCGGGTGGTCCTCCGCGAACCGCCGCGAGACGGCTTCCTGGTCCGCCGCGAGCACGTTCAACACGAAGCGTTGTGCGGCCCGGAGCGCGGGATACATGTCGTTCTTCTGATCCACCGACACGAGCACCAGGGGGGGCTCGAGCGACACCGAAGCGACCGAGCTCGCCGTCATGCCGACCGGGCGGCCGGCGGCGTCGCGGGTGGTCAAGACGGTCACGCCGGTCGCGAAGCGACCGAGCAACTGGCGGAACTGAGCGGGGTCGACGCCGGACATGTCGTCACCACAGGAATTGGACGAGGACGCTCGCCGCGAGCACGCGACGCGCGGGGACGATGTTCCCGGTCGCGCTCACCAGAAGATCCGCGAGGTCCGGGCGCCCCGCCAGGCGGCGCACTACGCGGTCGGTGAGCGCCGGCCACCCGACACCGACCCCGATGAGCCGCTCGAGCAGCCACTTCCCGGCGAATTCGCGCCGGCGCGCGCGCGCGTAGGGCGCCAGCACGACGGCGGCGAGCGGGCCCCGGTCCTCACCCCCTATCCCCCTCTCCCTCCGGGAGAGGGGGAACTCTGAACGTCCCCCCTCTCCGAAACGGAGAGGGGGACAGGGGGTGAGGATGGGGATGAGGCATTCGGCCGCGAGCTCCGCCCCCCGTAGCGCAGCGTAGATTCCCTGGCCCGTGAACGGGTCGAAGAAGTCGGCGGCGTCGCCCACCAGCAGGGCGCCGCCCCCGGGCGCGACTGCCGTGCGTGACCATTGTGCGAAGGGTCCCGTGACCAGCACGTCGCGCACCAGGCACCGTGGATCGAAACGTCCCACGAGACCGGGAAACCGCTGCAGCTCGTCGAAGAAGCCTGTCCTGAAGTCGCGACGCCCGTGGCGAACCGCGGCCAGCGGCAGAACCAACGCCACCGTGGTGATGCCGCCGCCGACGGGGCCAAGGCCCACGTAGCCACGCTCGCTGACGTGCAGCTCGCCCACGCCGTCGATGCCCGCGACGTCCGCGACATGCGCGGTGAACGCGACGCGCCGCGGCGGTGACGAGCGGACCAGGCCGAGCCGGCGCGCGACGACCGAGCGCAACCCGTCGGCGCCGACCACCACACGACTGCCGTACGTTTCCCGTTTCCCGTCTCCCGAACGCCCGACGACCGCGGCGACGGTCCCGTGGTCGAAGACCAGGTTCTCGACGGTCACGCATTCGCGCACTTCCGCGCCGGCGCGAGCGGCAGCGACCACGAGGATGGTGTCGAACGTGGTCCGCGGCAGGGCGAAGCTGTAGGGGCGGGGACCGCCGCGGAACCGGCCGCACATGGCGGCCCCGCAGGGCGCGACCACCTTCATCCCGTACAACTTGGCGTGCGCCGAACCCTCCACCGCGTCGAGGATACCCCCGCCGAGCCGCTGCAGGATTTCCGTGGTCGCCGGGCTCAGATACTCGGAGCACGCTTTGTCGCGAGGGAACCGGGCGCGGTCGACGAGCAGCACCGATGCGCCCGCGCGGGCGAGCAGCAAGGCGGTCGTCGCGCCGGCCGGACCGGCCCCGACGACGACGACGTCCCAGCGGTTGGTCACGACGTCGTCGCGCTCAGGGCGGCGCAACGTGCGCGCCGAGCACGGCCGCGGCGGCTCCGACGAGCGTCGCGGCGAGGTTCACGCCGTCGTTGTCGAGCCATCGCCAACCTCTCGCCAGTCGCACCGGCTCGTGACACACGGTATTCCCGCTCTCGAACCGCGCGTCGCAGGCGGGACACTCATACTTCGCTTGTAGCGTCGCGCCCAGGAGAGAGTCCGCGAGCATCCCCGCAACGCCGGCGGTCGCGAGTATGGGAAATCGCGGGGTCAAGCCCCGGGGTGAAAGCGCGGCCGTCAACCCGGCAATCAACGCGGCGCCGGCCACGCCGCCCAGCGTTCCCAGCGCAGTGATACCCCCCGACGTGCCGCGGGTCACCCGCCGCCCGGAGGTGATGAGGCGCGGCGGAAGCGGCGAGAAGGCCCCGACTTCGGTGGCCCACGTGTCCGCGGCGGCAGCCGCGATGGCGCCGGCGGCACCCGCCCACGAGCCGAGCAGGGCGGCGACCAGGGCGATGCCGCCGTTAGCCAGCACCTGCCGCGCGTTGCGGCTCGGGCCCCGGCGCTCGGCGAGCTGTGTGAGGATGCTACCGGTGAGGAAGAAAGCGGCGAGTAGCGCGAGCCCCGGCCAGCCCAGGCGCCAGGTCACGCCGGCCCCGACGGCGCAGGCCGCGACGAGCCCGCCGGGGGTGAGCCACTTCACTCGTCGAGCAGCTCGTCCAGGATCCGGCGCTTCAGGTCGGCGGGCGCACCCTGGGCCCGGCAGCGGGCCCGCAGGAAACCGAGGAACAGCTTTTCGAAGTCGAATTGCTCCCCGCACGGCGGGCAGTCGGTGAGGTGCTGACGGATCTCCTGCTCCACCGCGGGCGTGAGCTCGCGGTCGAGGTACTCATAGAGGTGCTCCTTGCACTCCCGGCAATTCATTTGGCGGACCCCTTGATGTACCCCATCCCGACGGCGTAATCGTACAGCTTCTGCTGGAGCAGACGCCTCGCCCGGAACAGCCGCGACTTCACCGTGCCAACCGGTACTTCCAGGACACGAGCGATGTCTTCGTACGACATACCCTCCACGTCGCTCAACACCACGGTCTCCCGGAATTGTTCCGGGAGGTTGTCGATGGCGCGGAGCACCTCGTCGTCCACGATGCGGTCGAAGAAGGTCCCCTGCGGGTCCTCGTCCTGGAGCTCCTCGAAGACGGAGAACGGCTCGATCGCGTCGATATCGACCGTCTCCGGGTGCCGCGTGCGCCGCCGATATTCATTAATGAAGGCGTGGCGCAGAATCGTGAGCAGCCACCCCTTGGCGTTCGTTCCCCTCTCGAACTGGTGCCAGGCGCGGTAGGCCTTGAGCATCGTCTCCTGGACGAGGTCGTCGGCTTCCGCGGGATTGCCGGTCAGGCGGAGGGCCACGCGGTACAGACTGTCGAGGTGCACCAGGGCTTCGCGCTCGAAGCTCGCGCGCTTGTCGGCCTCGGCCGCCGGGCTCGGCGCAGGAGGCGGGGGGGTCGGCGGGGTGGGCGGGGTCATAGCGTCACGTAACCTCTCCCCGCGCGCCCGGGTTCCGCAATGGGGCGTGGCTTGCTAGGTTTCGCGCGCCGTGGTCCACAGCATCGTCCCTCTCGCCGTCCTCGAGGCGGTCAGGAACCTCGACACGCCGGTCGAGGACGGGTTGTCGGAATTCGCCGAGGAGCTGCTTTCCAAGCGGCTCGGCCTCTCGGCCACGGTGGCGATGCAGCTGCGGGAATACGAGGGCATGGTGCGGCGGGACGCGGCAGCCGACCGGTCGCACGTCGAGGCGCTGCTCCGGCTGGTGGGGCGGCGGCCCGATGCGGACCTGGTATTCGCGGACGCCGGCCGGCGCGCGGCGCGACGGGCGGTTCGGCGCCTCTTCGTGCTCACCCGGCTCGCCGCGCGCGCGGGCCCGAGGGCCCTCGGGTACGTGGCCGCCCGGCGCGCGGCGCGCGCCGTGTTCGACGGCGAACTGCGCCGCGAGAGCCATATCCCGGTCGCGCGCGTGGGCGACGCGCTCGCCGTGCAGGCGACGCCCGACGGCGCCGCGTGCGCGCTGTACGGCGCCGGGTTCACCGAGCTGCTCCGTCTCCTCGTCGGCTTCGAAGGGGCCATGCTCCATATCTCCTGTCGGGCGACCGGCGGCGAAGTGTGCGAGTGGCGGGCCGCCCCGCCCGATCCGCGACACGACTGATGCCCCTGCTGGACGGCTTCGACCTCCCGGCGCTCGCGCAGGCACTTCGCGCCCTCGGGGCCGACGGCTGGCTGCTGTACGACTTCCGCAAGCTCAACCCGATTGCGGGCCGCATCCTCGGGGACACGGGGATGGGAACGCGGCGCCTGTTCGTCCTGCTGCCCCGCTCGGGCCGTCCGGTCGCGGTGGTCCATCGCATCGAGCTCCAGGCACTGGCCGATTTTCCGGGGGAAGTGCGGCCCTACGGCGCGTGGCGCGAGCTGCACGGGCACCTGGAGGCGCTGGTCCGCGCCCGCACCCTCGCGATCGAGATCTCGCCCCGGGACCAGGTTCCGTACCTGGATCGCGTCCCGCACGGTGTGGTCCAGCTGCTCGAATCCTTCGGGGCGCAGCTGGTGTCGTCCGCGCCGCTCGTGTCCCGGTTTGCGGCCCGGTGGTCGGCGGCGGAGCTGGCGGGCCACCGCAAGGCGGCGGAGATCCTCGCGGGTGTCGCGCGCGATGTGCTGACGTGGGTGGGGAGCGAGGCGGCGCGCGGAGCCGAGGTCCGGGAGACGGGCGTCAAGCAGCGCGTGCTCGACGCGATGGAGCGCGCGGGACTCTGGACCAACGACGGGCCCATCGTGGCATTCGGACCGACCAGCGCGATGCCCCACTACGAGCCGCATCCGGGAGCCGACCGGCGCCTCGCGGCGGGGGACGTCGTCCTGCTCGATCTGTGGGGCGGGCCGGGGCAGGGCTCGGTGTTCGCCGACCAGACGTGGATGGGGTTCGCGGGCCCCTCGCCCGACGCGGACGTGCGCCGCGTGTGGCAAGCGGTGAAGGGGGCACGCGATGCCGCTGTCCGCTTCCTGCGGGAGCGCTGGCGGCCGGACGGCGCCGTCACGGGAGCCCAGGTGGACGACGCCGCGCGCGCCGTGATCCGCGAAGCGGGGCTGGCCGAATACTTCGTGCACCGCACCGGGCATTCCATCGATCGCGACCTGCACGGCTCCGGGCCGCACATCGACAACTTCGAGACTGAGGACGCGCGGGCCCTCGTGCCCGGCGTGGGCTTCTCGATCGAGCCGGGTGTCTATCTCCCGGGGCGTTTCGGGATGCGCAGCGAAATCAACATGTACATCGACACCTCGGGTCCCGAGGTGAGTCCCTCCCGCCCGCAGGACGAGCTGATCTTGGTCTGACGCGCGGACGGCCGGACAGGCGGACGGTTCAGAGCACCGCCAGCACCAATCCGGCCCAGACCGCCGTGCCCACCGCTACGTGGGCGGCCTGGAGCGGCTGGGGCAGCCCTGACAGCACCATCGCCGCAGCGACGGCGACCTGTAGGGTGACGAGCGCGACCACGCACCACGCACCACGCGTCCGGGTGCGCAGCGCCCACCACACCGCGTATCCGAACAGCGTGTAGGCGAGCAGCCGATGGAACCAGTGAACGTGCTGCAGGTAGGTTCCCGCCGGAAGTATCTGCCCGTTGCAGAGCGGGAATCCGAGGCACGCGCTGGCCGCGCCGAGATTGGCCGTGAGCGCGCCGAGCAGCAGGGTGACGAAGCCAAGCGCGAGGGCGTATAGCCCCGCCCGTGACGGCGGGGCGCTCGGTCGCCCGCGCGCCGCGACCATCAACGTCGCGAGCAAGAGCATCGCCGTCCCGAGGTGCAGGATGACGGTCCACGGCGGCAGGCTCAGCTTCACCGTCACGGCGCCGAGTAGGACCTGCACCAGCAGCAGTACGAGCGCTACGTAAGCGGTCCTGTCGGGAGGGTATTGCTCCCCGGGACCGTCGGGGACTCCTTTAGGGCTCCCTGCTCCCTGTCGCAGCCACCACGCGTACGCCGCGAGCGCCTCCACCAACCCACTCACCGCCGCCGCCGCGAGCCGGTGCCCATACTCGATTATCGTCGGCAGGTCGAGCGGGGGCAGCAGCTTGCCGTTGCAGAGCGGCCAATGCTCGCCGCAGCCCAGCCCCGATCCGGTGATCCGGACGACGGCGCCGAGGAGGATGAGCAGGTAGGTGAAGATCGCCGCGGTCCAGGCGAGTCGTGTGAAGCGTCGCGTCATGGGTCCGGAAATGTAGGGTCGGGTGAGGAGCCGGACCATCCGCGGGCAGGCGACCGGGTGTGACGTGTCACGCGTCACTTGACAACCAGCGGTACTGCGCCATAGTGATATGCAACTGCACAAACTGATCGGCTGGGGTGATGAGACGCGTTGTCCTCTGGGCCTCGCAGCGCACCGAGGTGCTCGCGCTGATCAAGACGACGACGGACTTGAATATTCGCGACTTTCGTTGGGCGGTGGTGCGCAGCCAGAAGACCGGAGGAATGGAAGTCGCCAGGCTCGAGTACGATCGGTCCGGCCGTCACCATTTCTTTCAATTCGACCGCCATCAGGGGCAGCATTACGCGATCTACACCGCAGGGAACGACGGCGACGTCGAGGAGCATTTCCCGGGAACCTGGGAGCGCCAGGCGCTCCATTTTGCCGGCTGGGCCGCCCGCGTCGATGCCGAGGAGCGCGGGGGTCGACTCCCGCGGTCGCCGTAGCTCGTCAACCACCAATCGCGCGGACCTTTCGTGCCGAGGCCCCGAATGACCCGTCGACCAACGCCCGATGTTCGACTCGTGGAGCGCATGGCCGCAGGTGACCGCGACGCACACGAGGAGTTCTGCGAGCGGCACCGTCTCTCTCTCTACGCTCAAGTGTATGCCATGCTCGTGGACGCGGCGTCGGCCGAGCGCGTGGTGATGGAAGCGCTCGAGCGCGCGTGGCACGCGGCGGAGGATTTCAATCCCGGCGCCGGAAGCGCGTTTGCCTGGCTGTCGGAGATCGCCCGATCCGTGGCGCAGCGTCGGCGGCAGACGCCTGAAGGCCCCACGGCGTCGCCTTCCGCCGCGCTCTGATCCGTCGGGCGCCTCGACCGGGCCGACGCGCAGTATATTCGGCCTCTGATGTCCACGTCCCCCCTCGCTCCCGCGACGGACCGCTGGGGCGACCGGCTGCCGCGCCGGCTGGGCTTCTGGAGCGCGGTCGCAGTGCTGGTCGGCTCCACCATCGGCGGCGGGATCTTCCGCACCCCCGCGGTGATCGCCGAGCGCGTGCCGGCGTCGCTGCCGATGTTCGGCGTGTGGGTGCTGGGCGGCCTGCTCGCGTTGTGCGGGGCGCTTACGTACGCGGAGCTCGCGGCGTTGTTCCCGCGCTCGGGCGGCGTGTACGTATATGTCCGCGAGGGGTTCGGCCGATTGCCGGCGTTTCTCTTCGGGTGGACGGAGCTGGTGCTGATCCGGGCGTCCGCGCTCGGCGCGATTTCCACTCCCTTTGCCGAGTATCTGCTGCGCTCGCTCGGCCGGGACCCGGCGCTGCCGGAGAACGCAGCGCTGGTGCACTACGTCGCCGCGGCGGCCATCACGGCCACCGCGGCGCTGAACTATTACGGCGTACGCTGGAGCGCGCTCGTCTTGAATCTCACCACCGGCGCGAAGTACGGCGCACTGCTGTTGCTCGTGCTGCTGGCGTTTCTCGTGGGGCAGGGCGACTGGAGCCACTTCGCCACCGCGGCGGGCCCGGTCACCCCCGGCCTGTTCGGCCTCGCACTGGTCTCGGTGCTGTGGGCGTACGATGGCTGGGGCGATCTCTCGTTCGTGGGCGGCGAGGTGCGGAATCCGGAGCGAAACCTGCCGCGTGCGCTGGTGGTGGGGACGGCAGGTATCATCGCGATCTACCTGCTCGTCAACGCGGCGTATCTGTACCTCTTGCCCCTCGACCAGATGGCGCGGTCCCCGCTGGTGGCGGCCGACGCCGCGCAGGCGGTGCTCGGCCGGATCGGGATCGGCGCAGTATCGGTCGTGGTGATGCTCGCGACCTTCTCGACCCTCGTTGGGTCGATCCTCACGGCGCCCCGCATCTTTTTCGCGATGGCGGACGACGGGCTGTTCTTCCGCGCCATCGCGAAGGTGCATCCG
>QHTS01000111.1:14066-14263 GCA_003220905.1 Gemmatimonadota bacterium
GCGCCGCCGGCGCCCCGATCTGCCCCGGCCGGTGCGCGTGCTCGGCTATCCGGTGGTGCCACTGCTGTTCGTGCTCGCGACCTTCGTCATTCTCGGGAACGCGTTGTGGGCGCACCCGCGTGAGACGGGGTTCGCCTTCCTGATCATCCTCCTGGGGGTGCCGGTCTACTCTTGGTGGACCCGCCGGCGCGGGTTCG
>QHTS01000112.1 GCA_003220905.1 Gemmatimonadota bacterium
CAGGCGATCGGCCACCGGCCGATCGAGAAGACCGGTTACCGGGTGCAAATCGGTGACGAGCTGGTGGTCGACTTCGAGCTCGAGCCCGCGGCGGTGGAGGTCACGGGCGTTTCAGTGGTTGGACAGTCCACACCGTTGGTGGACCCGAGCAAGACCGGGGTCGCGCGCACGGTGTCGGAAGCGGAGGTCCAGAGTCTTCCGGCCAATGGCCGCAACTTCACCGACTTCATCGCCCTCGCGCCCACCTACACGGCGACCCCGAAGTTCGGATCGGGCGGGTCGATCGGAACCATCGGCGGCGGGCGCAATAGCGGCGCCATTCTGAACATCGACGGCGTCGAGAACACCGGCTCCTTCTTTGGTGGCGATCCGCGTGGGGGCGACCGACTGCCGATGGCCTTCTCCATCGAATCTGTGAAGGAGTTCCAGGTCCTGACCAACGAATACGACGTGTCGAAGGGCGGGTTCACCGGTGGGCTCGTGAATGCGGTGACCAAGTCGGGCACCAACAGCCTGCACGGGAGCTTCTTCGAGTACTTCCGCAACGATGCCCTGACGCGGAAGGACTTCCTGGGCAACGCTCCGCAGGATTTCCGTTCGCATCAGTTCGGTGCCGCGTTATCGGGACCGATCGTGCGAGATCGCGTGCACTTTTTCGCGTCGGTGGACCGGCAGGCCCGTCGCGCGCCCGCGACCGCCATCGCCTCTAATGTGCTTGGCATTCCGGATTCGACGCTCAACCGCCTCGACAACACTATCCGGACGGTGTACGGCGTCGATCCCGGCCCGCAGGGCACGGTGAACATCGCGGTGAACGAGTGGGCGCTATTCGGCCGCGTGGACGTGAACCTGAGCGACAGGCACCGCCTCGCGATCCGCGACAACTTGACCATCCTCGATTTGGTCGGCGACCGTGTCAGCACCGGGTCAAGCAATCAGTACGACTACTTTTCGAACGGGGGGCCCCAGACGCCCAAGGTCAACTCACTCGCGGCCAACCTGTTCTCAAACTTGAGCTCGAACCTCTACAACGAGCTCCGCATCCAGTATTCGACGGACCCGAAGCCGCGCCCGCCCCAAGTCACGTACCCCCAGGTGCGGGTTTTCCTCGGCGGGAGCAGCGGGCATTTCATCGCGTTCGGTTCGGATTCCATCCTGCAGTTCAACGATCTCGACGAGAAAACGTTCCAGGTCGCGAATACGGCGACCCTGAACCACGGCGCGCACTCCGTGCAGGTCGGCTTCGACGTGTTGCGCAAGAGCTTCTACAACTTGTTCTTCAACAATGGGCGTGGGACGTACACCTTCAACTTTGCCACCGACCAGGCCACGCTCGACAGCCTCGCCGCCCGGCATGCGTCCAACTTCACGCGCGCCGTGCCGTTCGGCGGGGTGAGTCCGGTGCAGTTCCCCGATTCGATTCCGACGGCCGCTTACGTCGGCTGGCGGTATTCGTTCTTCCTGCAGGACCGGTGGCAGCCGACCAGTCGGCTCACGGTGAGCGCTGGCGTGCGCCTCGACATCCCGAAGGTGCGCAACGTCCCGATTAACAACCCACAACTACTCGACTCGTTCCCGCAGTTCTTCGCCGATGCTGCCACGATCGCGCGCTTGCGGGGTGGGACGGCCAGCGCGGCGGACTCGCTCACGACTGCTCGGGAGGTACCGGCGGCGCATAACTGGCAGCCGCGCCTGGGGCTCGCCTATGACGTATTCGGCGACCAGCGCACGATCGTGCGCGCCGGGGTGGGCTCGTTTTACGGTTACACGCCGTTCGTTTATTGGTCGAACATGTTTCTCAACACGGGGCGGGATCAGTTGAACGTCGTCTGTGGCGCGGCCACGCCCGCCGCCCAGAATGTCAACCTGAACGTTGACGCTCCGACGAACTGCGGACCGCTCACGCCGCCCGTGGCCAACGCGTTCTTCTTTGTGAACCGGGATCCGGCGACCGGGGCCGCCAAGGGCTTCAAGACTCCGGTGGCCTTCAAGACGAATTTCGGCGTCGATCACGCGCTGACGCGGGATGTGCGGCTTGGCGCGGAAGTCGCCTATGCGAAAACGTGGCACAACTACAGCATCCGCGACATCAACTACATCAGCACTCCCACCGCGATCCTGGCAGGCGAAGGCGGAAGGGTAGTGGTCGGGACGGCCCCCAGCCCGACCGGCCCGACGGGCTCTAACCCCCGCCGCATCGATACGCGCTTCAATCAGGTGCTCGAGCACGACAATCGCAGCCGAGGCGACTACGTGGCGCTCATCACGAGTGGAACCTGGCATGCCTCGCGCTGGGACGTGAACGCGTCCTACACCTACTCGCGCGCCCGGGACGACGTGTCAATCTCCTGCTGCACCTCGACGACGAGCTACCGGCTGGTGGAGGCGTGAATCAATACCAACAACCAGCTCGAGGGCAACTTCAGTTTCTCCGACAACGACCGGCCGAACTCGTTCGTGCTGTCGGCGCTGTGGCGCGCGCCTGGCGGAATCAACGTCGGCGCGCTGTGGCGCACCTACTCGGGGTTGCCGTTCAGCCCCACGATCAGCAGCGCGTCGGGGAACGATGCTAACGGCGACGGCATCCGCGGCAATGACCGCGTCTACATCCCGCGCAGTCGCAGCGATATCTCTATCGACGGGAACGGGGGCGTCGCAGGTCTCGGGACGGCGCCACAGCAAGACTCTGCGTACGCGGTCCTG